>DASYAJ010000202.1:0-3480 GCA_036501405.1 Kapaibacterium sp. (SeqCode) | reverse complement strand
CTGTTTCATCGCATTCGGGTTTTCGGACCGGTGTTTAATCCGGTTCCGAGCAATCAGTAGAAGAACGGCGCATGTTCCGTTTAAGACGGCATTCACCGCAGGAAGATTGGCAAGGCTCATTGGTTCTGCTCGTGTTCGAGCGCATCGATATCAGCGATGATACTCTTCTGGGAACCGGGCTCGATGGCGTTGTAGTAGCCGCGAATGTGTCCACGAGCATCCACGAGAGCAAAGCGCGGACTGTGAATAATGGGAACGCGCTGCTCGCCGCCGATCGAATCGAGAGGAAGATGGAACCCGCCTTTGACGATCTGGTACACGGAAGCGGTCGTGCCAGTGAGGAACGTCCACTTCGCGATGTCGGCATGATGCGCCGCAGCATAGTTCCGAAGCGTATCGGGTGTATCGTGCTTCGGGTCGACGCTAATCGAAGCGAATCGAACATCGGGTTTATCTTTCAACAGATTTTGGAGGGCAAGCATTTTGGAAGTGAGTGTCGGGCAAATGCTCCCACAATGGGTAAAAATCATATCGGCAATCCAAATATGCCCGCGAAAATTGGTCAGCGAAGCGGCATGGCCATTCTGATCGACAAGGGAAAAATCGGGAACGGTTCCAAAATCGTCGAGATGGCGTAGATGATCGCCCTGCCACTTCGCAATCGCAAAGCCGGCGACGAGCAAGAGCGAGATGGAAAGAAGAGTCCAAACGATACGCTGAGATGTCCGAGTCACCATAAGTGCCGCCGTAACAGAAATGCGGAGTGCACCGTGCCCATTTTTTCGGATTCGAAAATCATCCAAACTTCTATTGCGGTTGCGTGGTTTTCTTCGGCGCGAGATCCGAAGGTTAGATAAATCTCGGGTTAAGCCCTCGTGGCGGAATAGGTAGACGCAACGGACTTAAAATCCGTTGGCCGCAAGGCCGTGCCGGTTCGAGTCCGGCCGAGGGCACAAAAGAATGGAGTAAGATTGGAAAAACAACTTTCCTTCCTAAGGCACAAATCCCAGTCGATTCGGTGTTTGCTCGTTTGGAACCGCAGCCCGTGAGTGAAAACTTATAATGGCTGCACTCTATAAGTGAGTTCTCACCTTACTTTAGATCGGAGGGCCTCGCCGCGAAACCGGCGGGGCTTTCTGTTTTATATGTTTCCCCTGTTTCCTTTTTCGGAAAACAAACGCCATGAACGCTATCAGCAGCGTTGCGACTGTTATTTTCCATCCCACTTCGAAGGCCGCGCTTTCATATTTCATTTCAACAATGTGTTTGCCGGGGGAAACAGGAATCGCGCGAAGGCAGCTGAAAGCTCGCAATGTCGGAACCGGAATTCCATCCACTTTTGCTTTCCATGCCGGATAATAGAGATCATTAATAAAGAGCAGAGCTGGGTGCGCTACTTGGAGATGGACCGTTATTCTGTTTTCATCGTATTGTACGTTCGAGACTGTATCGTTTTCACCTCCATTGCCCTTTTCATTCAACGTGTAACGCGAGAGATCGGGAGCTTCGGTTAGATAGAGAGTGCGCTCGATGTCGAAAGCAGAATCATCGAGGAGCCGTGCTGCTTCGGAATCGTTTTTTACCACTCGCCAATCATAATATAATTTAACAAATGGCAGCGCATTTGACAGGTTCGTTACAACGTTATTAGAATCAATGGTGGCAGAGACTCCCAATAGATTCTCTTTCTGCTGTTCGGTCCTTGCAGGTGGAGTTATGGACTTTAAACAGAGTGGGTTCAATTCGCGGAGGCCTCCGGTATCCAGCAAATATTCGACCGGAAGTCTCAAAAACATTCCCGTTCCCGATTTCGTCTTCCGCAACGAATCGGCAACAGCCCAAAATAATTTCGAATGATCCCTTCCATGCTCCGATTGAAAGGTGTGGAGAGCCGAATTGTTGGAATCGTTCCATATCATGCTTTCCGTATTCACGGTATTCCGGTACCATGTTAAATCGATCGTGCCAAGATCGAGAGTGAAAAGCAGCCCAGCAATCAGGAGCAGCGTTTTTCCGCGAATGATCTTACGATCGACAAGAAGGAAAAAGAATAATGCCCCGACACTTGTCAAAAAAGTAGGGATCAACAACAGGAAAAGACCGGGTCGCGATTTACCGATAATCCGATCGATCACTCCGAGTATTGCAAGGAAATTGGGTACGAGAAACAGCGCACACGCTGCAAGAAAAAATTTTCGATAACGAACAATAAGCGAAGGCTCTTTGAGCAAAAGATCGGTCCCAATGCCTGTAAAAATACACCCGATAAAGACGAGAAACCACATCATTCGATTGGGAGCACGGAAATGACCAAAGAGTGGAACGAACCTCCAAAAGAATTCCTGGACTGGTGTGTATTTACCCATTCCATAAAGAATCGCAAACAACGCAAATCCCACAAGAAAAAAGAGATGCTGGGCTTGTCGATCTATTTTACGGCGACCCCACAAATAGACTACGCCAAATGCTGCGAGAATTTCTGGCAAAACACCCCAATAAAATGCGCCCTCCCACCACCAAAAACTATCTCGAACAATCGGAGTGTGGGGAAGCAGGAAGCCAGGATTTTCTCCAAAGAATTTGGGCACCAATAAGACTCCAAAATAATCTGGCCTGAGGCTGCCAAAAGCCGCTTCGGCATACGAAAAATGATTGCGTACCGTATGCGCGATCAATTCCAGCGATGGCAAAAGCTGAATTGCGGAAATACCGGTCGCAATTGGAAGTGCAAGAGAGAACGCAAAAATTGGGAACAAGCTGTTTCGCCATCCCTTTTGAAGCCTCGCCCGCCGGAACGATTCGCTCACGGTAAACGCTCCGAGAAAAAAGGTCTCGAATAAAAACGCTTGTGGCTGACTTCCTAAAAAACAGAAGCCAAGCAAAAGACCTAATCCTATAGCACTTTTCCACGAAGACCAGGCCTGCATTGTCAACGATGCGGCCCATGGTAAAATGCAAAGTGCAACGATGAACAGACCGTGGTTCTGCTCGGCAGCCATGCGTGAGCCAAAGCCCCAGGCAAATCCCGCAAGCAATGCTGCCCAATCGCGGACAAAAAAATGCTTGCGAAGAAGATAGAACATACCCAGCGCCGCCACAGGCAAATGGAGTAGAGTGACAACTTCAGGAACTAAGATTGGCAAGTGCGCGGAGGACGGAATGAAAATCCTCACAAACGCGATCTGCAATAAATTCGGCAGATACCAAAACCCATTTTGAGGATCGGCGAGCAATGGCTCCCACGCCCACTGATAAGGGTTCCAAAACGGAAGAGCATGCCGGATACCTGCCATGTAATAGCAGAATTCTCGGATCGGATATTCCTGGCTCATAAAATCTTCCCAGAAAAATCGCATTTTGAGAAAAACCGGCCAATAGACAGCACAAAGAAAAAGAGAATAGATAAGAAAAGGGTATCGCAGTTTCCATGACCCATTATTCACCGGATTTTCGGGTCCTACCGGAGCTTTTTCGGCACTA
>DASYAJ010000201.1:0-4398 GCA_036501405.1 Kapaibacterium sp. (SeqCode) | reverse complement strand
AAACCATTATTTTTTAAATTTGTTTTTATCATCATTGGGATTCTTATTGCAGGGGGGGCTTTGGGTAAAATGTCAAGTTCCCTCAACGCTTCTTTCGCTTTTTTCTTTGCTCGTTCAAAGCGGTCATAAATCGTTCCAACGGATTTTCCTTCCTGCTCGGCAATTTCTTCGAAAGAGTATCCTTCCCACAGCACCAGCCGAAGAATTTTAGCGTAGTTCTCATGGACCATTGCAAAAACCGCTTTTGTCAAATCGGAAGCTTCATAACGTTCCATTCCTCTATCCCTCTCTAAAGGTTCCACAGCAATCTGCTCGATGGGAATATTGCCGTGTTTCTTGCGTCGGTCTTTCAAGTACATTCGTTCCGCAGTGCTGAGAAGCCATCGGAAAGGTTTTTCTGGATGCTCGATCTTCACGATTTTTTCTTTATCGGAAAAAACGATGAGCGCGGCGTCGAAAGCATCTTCGATTTCTGCTTCCGTTGCTTCCCGATGGTGGTATTGAAGGACATGCTTCACTTGCGGCCATTTTGTGGCTGCATTATGAAGCAGAGAGATGTACTCAGTCTCCGACATAAGACATATAAGAAGTGCGAAGTTCTATGAATTACACTTCTCATTAACTCAACTAAATTTTCAAAAGTTCTTGCAAAAACCTCATCCCTTATCCAGCACCATCAGCGCCAGCAGTGCCGGTAAATAGATAATCGAGGCGATGAGGAGCTGCTTCGCCGCAGTGTTCGTTCGCAGCTTGGCGGAGCGAATGGCCGCGACCGCAAAGCCGATTCCGAGCACGAGCGCGCCACCGAAATAAACGATGCCGGTGAGATGAATGAGCGAGGGAAGCAAACTGACCGGAATCAGGGCCAGCGTGTAGGTCAGTCCCTGAAGTCCGACGCGCGAACCCTCGGGATCGATAACGGAAAGCATTGGGAACCCGGCGCGGGCATAGTCCTTGCGGTACATCCAAGCGATTGCAAGAAAATGCGGGATCTGCCAAAGAAAAAGAATGGCAAAAAGTACCCAGGCGGGATATTCGAGCGCGCCACGCACCGCTGCCCAGCCAATCAAAATGGGAACCGCGCCGGGAACTGCTCCCACGAGCGTGGAAAGATGCGTCCGCTTTTTCAGTGGAGTATAGATGAAAAGGTATCCCGCCAGCGTCGCAACAGCAAGCAGGCTCGCAAGTCCGCCGACAAAAAAGAGCATATACACCACTCCAGCAAGCGAAGTAACTGCGCCAAAGATAAGCCCGAGCGTCGCAGAAACGCGGCCCGATGGAAGCGGACGTTTTTCCGTACGCCGCATTTGCGAGTCGGCTTCGATCTCGATCACTTGATTCAGCGCTCCACCGCCGCATGTCACAAGCGCCGTTGCAATCATCGTATGAAGGAACAGCATGAGATGGAACCCTGTCGAAGCGAGCCAGAACGAAGTGGCCGTCGTCAGAATCGAATAAAATCCAATGCCCGGTTTCGAGAGATCGTAAAAATCGCGGAGGAGCTGCCGCCAGTCGAAGGATTTTGATTCCACCTCTTTTTCAAGTGCCTGTCCTAAGCTTGTCGAAGGAAGAGGGGAAGAGGGTGGTGCTGAATTTGCGATAACTTCCATTACTTTACTCCTGCGGGAAGGGCGGGTTTCGAGATAGCATAAGATGCCTTCGGCTCTGCCGTCGGTTCTGCCGTCGGTTCTGCCTTCGGAGCAAGAAGATGCCGGCTCCGAATCATGAGATAGACCATCGTTCCCAATATCGCCGCGCCGCACGATACGTGGAGCGTTGTCGGCGTGACGGCTTTCTTTGTCCAGATCGTAATCGCTCCCAGCATAATCTGAATTCCCAACAGGGAAATCCCCACCATCATCGGAATGACGAGCCCTTTTTCACGCGGATATTTCCGAAAAATCATGCTCGCCGTAAGGAACATCGCCAGTGTGACGAAACATGCTCCCACGCGGTGCGCGAAATTGATTGCCACACCGAAGGAACTAAATTCAGGAATAAGACTCCCATTCGGTGCAAGTGGAAATGTTGGAATTGCAAGGCCCGAATAGGTGTGCCGCATCACCGCGCCGATTAAGAGCTGACAAAAAATGACGATCACCGCAACGAGCGTTAAAGTTCTGACTCCAATCTTCGTTCGCTCTATCTTTTTCGCTCGTTGCAGTTCCCATTTTTTGCTCGTCACCATTGCAATCGCTAATGTCAGACAAAATACACCTTGCCCAAGCCCGGCGTGCGCGCTCGATACAGCCGGTGGAAGATAGGTGAGCACTGTAATGCCGCCGAGCACACCTTGCATCACCACGCATCCCAGCGCGAACCATCCGAGGCGTTTCACCCACGTGCGCGTCTCGAAAATTTGGAGAATAAAGGCAAGCGAAAGAATCAAAAATCCGACAAATGAGGCAAAAAGCCGGTGCGTATGCTCATAATAAATATTCCCAACCCAGTCTTTCATGGGGAACGTGAACATGTTCCAGCCGTAGCTCGTGGGCCAGTCCGGGACGGAAAGTCCGGCCTGATGGCTCGTGACGAGGCCACCAATGAACAGCAAGATAAAGCAACAGATCGAAGTGAAAATGGCGAAGAAGTGGATGGAGGCGGCGCGATTTTTCATAAATCGAAGCGTCAAACGCAAATGAACGCGGTTCGGCTCCGAGAATTTTTGTTTAAGGAATCTATCCCTGAATTTCCGATTCGGTTTTCGCGTTAGGTTAGCCAGGTGATTTATGACATACCAACCCGTAACCGCTAAATTCGAAGAAGGCCACGTTGTACTCCCGCCGGATGTGGACTGGCCCAATGGGACGATTCTGCGCGTAGAACCGGTCCAAGAAGAAATGCCGACACTTGCAGAACTCTTTAAGGATTTCATCGGAATCGCAGATGATCTGCCGCCCGATCTTGCGATGAATCACGACCATTACTTACACGGCCATCCGAAAAAATGAACGCCGTCTTTGCAGATACATTTTATTTTTTAGGATTATGGAATCGGCGTGACCAATACGCGAACCATGTTCGTGCGTTCAGTGCCGAGTTCAGGGGGCAAATTATAACGACAGATTGGGTTTTGATCGAAGTAGCGGATGCATTGGCAAGTTCAGAAGTTCGAGATCGTACCAGAGATTATTTTTTTATTTTGAGAAATTCGCCTTCTGTCAAAGTCATTGAGGCATCTTGCGAATTATTCGATCGGGGTCTTAATTTTTTTCATCGCCACAATGATAAAGAATGGACTCTCACCGATTGCACTTCCTTCATCGTCATGCGCGATCTTGGTATTAAAGAAGCCCTCACAGGAGATAAACATTTTGAGCAAGCTCGGCTTGTAGCGTTATTGAAATAGAGTAGCGTGAAAAATCCGTCCCTTTCAGAAGCCTACGATCATTGCCGGAAGATTGCTCTCGGCCATTACGAAAATTTCCCGGTTGGCTCGATGCTGCTTCCACGTACGGTGCGAAAGCATTTTTTCGCGCTCTATGCGTTCATGCGTTCGGCGGATGATTTTGCTGACCTTCCTCATCGTCCGCAAGAAGAGCGTCTCGAATTGCTTGGTGAATGGCGCTCGCAACTTCATTCTATTTTTTGCAAGGAAGCGCCAACCAATCTCATCTTTCTTGCGCTTCAGGACACCGTTCGGAAATTCGATCTTTCCATCGGCCCTTTCGAACGACTCCTCGATGCTTTCGAATTCGATGCGCGGGGAAATGTCCGGTTCGAGACATTCGACGATCTTCATTGGTACACAGAGCGTTCCGCCGAGCCGGTCGGCGAGCTTGTGCTTGCGCTTTTCGGCTATCGAGATGCAGCAAAAATCGGAACGTCCAACAATATCTGCACGGCACTTCAACTCATCAATTTTTTGCAGGATGCCAAAGAAGACCTTGCGAATAATCGCTGTTATTTTCCGATGGAAGATTGCCGATTGTTCGGCATCGGCAGCATAAAAGAGATTCCCGTTTCTCCTTCTCGCAATGGACTAATCCAATATGAATGCGATCGCATTCAGAAATTACTCGATGCGGGCAGTCCGCTGCCGGAAAGCGTTTCATCCAGATTCAAGTTAGAATTACGCGCCGTTATTTCCGGCGGACGATTGATGCTCGCGAAAATTCGGTCCATGAAAGGAAATATCTTTGAGGAGCGTCCCAAACTTTCGCGGTTCGAACAGTGGCATATTCTCGCTTCGGCATTTCAGGGGAACCCAGTACGTACCGGTAACGTGTTGCAAACGTGATGCTATTTCGCCTTCATGCACCCGAGCGGAGTAATTTTTATTATGCACTCTCGCTTCTTCCAAAAGAAAAGCGAGAGGCGATGCGGCTCATCTATGATTTTTGTCGTACAACCGATGATATCGCCGACGATGAATCGATACCGCTTCCGATCAGAAAA
>DASYAJ010000200.1:0-24371 GCA_036501405.1 Kapaibacterium sp. (SeqCode) | reverse complement strand
TTCGACGATTTGTAATTTATCGTCCGATATTCGGTTCCGAGTACATCATTTGGGAGCGCCAGGAATGCATCGCTCGAATACTGCTTATGGTTCAGCCCAAAGACCGCAACGCTGCTGTCGCTTGTGATATGAACCGCCATTCCGGAAATAACTTTCTCGTCCAACGTATCGGGAAGTTCGACTGTCGAAGCGTTTTCATTCCCATTCGGAAGGTCAATGGTCGTAATCTTGCCGGGAACCGTTGAGAACGATCGAAAGAAATGAAGTGCGGCAATTTCTACTGTGCCATGCGCCTCGTACTGACCGGTAATATAAATTTCGTCCGCATCTTCGCTCGTCAATTGAAGCTCGCCACCCTCGTTCGGCCCGAAGGCTACGTAGAACTCCTTGCCGTAAGCCCCCTGGGATGGTTGGGCTGTAGAGGAGACGGTGAATCCAACAGAGAGCCACACGAAGATAAAAGCGCGTTTATGCATGTTAACTATTGGTAAGGCACTTAATTCAATTGGGGAAATAGTAGCGTTTACCTGAACCCGTAAACACTCGAAAAGTTGCACGGAAAGGGGTTGGCTCAGCCACAAAACATGCCGATCGGATTTTCGGGCTAATGGGATTGTAAATTTATTCCCTGAACAGGAAGTAATTCCCGCCCGGCGTTTTCCGGCACGTCCCTTTCAATAAGTTCTCTTCTGAAATGGTACCGAATCAAATGAACAATGGTACATAATAAAGGAGAAAGAATTATGCGAAAGATCTTGATGACACTCGGCTTCTGCGCACTGGTGGCGCTCATGCCAATGCATGCAAAGCAAGCGAATGCGCGTGTCCGGTTCCGTGTGCGGATCGGTGCACGATACCACCGGCGGCATTTGCGAATACGAGGGATTTCTCTCGTGGCCCCATTTGCGGGCGCCGTGTGGGTTCCCGGATATTATATTTACGATTACAATCTCGGCCATTACATTTGGATCGAGGGTTCCTGGCAGGAACCGCCCTATACCAGCGCGATTTGGATCGCGCCGGAATATATCACGAATTATGGCTTCGTTGCGGGACATTGGGGACATCGCGGCGACCGCGACCGCTTCGACCGTGAAGTCCGCGAACGAGAATCGTTCCGTTCTGCACCAGCACCCGCAGCGAGAACATTTGCACGGTCCGCTCCGGCTCCGGCAGCGAGAAGTTTTGCACGAAGTGCCCCGGCATTCCGCGCACCGTTTCGCGCTGCTCCGACATTCCGCGCACCGTTTCGCGCTGCCCCGGGGTTTCGCGCTACTCCGGCTCCGCGAGCCTTTGCACCTGCGCCTGCTCCACGCGCGTTCTTCCGAATGGCTCCCGCCCCTCACGGTCCAATGGGACGAGCGCAAGGACCTCCGCACGGTGGACCCACTGGACCACACGGCGGACCTGGTGGACCGCCCCATGGTGGTGGAGGACCTCACGGAGGCGGACCGGTTGCACACAATCAGCACGGACGGTAACAACCAGATCGAAAAGTTAGGAACGAAAACACCCGCCGAGGCGGGTGTTCTTTTATTGTCGAAAATATATCGGCAGTTTTATTCCGCTGGCACCTTCGCTTTCATCAGTTCCTTCACTTGCGAAGACATTTTGCCCCGCGACATCTTCTTGATCATCTTCTGCATTTCGGTGAACTGTTTGACCAACCGGTTCACCTCCTGGACGCTCGTTCCCGATCCGAGCGCGATACGGGCGCGGCGAGGGCCGTTCAGGACCGCTGGGAACCGGCGTTCGTCTTTCGTCATCGAATGCACAATCGCTTCGACCCGGCCCATCGCTTTATCATCGAACGAAGCATCGCCGAGCATCGAGGAGTTCACGCCGGGAATCATCGAGAGCAAATCGCGCATGGAACCCATTTTTTTGATATGCCCAAGCTGCGTAAGAAAATCGTCGAACGTAAACTCCGCGCGGCGCAGTTTTTCCTCGACTTCTTTTGCTTCTTCTTCCGAAATCTGCGCTTCGACCCGCTCGACAAGCGAAACGACATCGCCCATGCCGAGAATACGACTCGCCATGCGGTCGGGATGGAACAGTTCCAACGCATCGAGCTTCTCGCCCGTTGAAACGTATTTGATCGGTTCGTTGACGATGGAACGAATCGAAAGCGCCGCGCCGCCACGAGCATCGCCATCGAGCTTCGTGAGCACGACGCCATCGAATTTCAGCTTGTCGTGAAACGCTTTTGCCGTGGTAACGGCATCCTGGCCGATCATCGCGTCGCAGACAAAAAGAATTTCCGTCGGCTTGACGCGCGCTTTAATATCGGCGACTTCCTGCATCATCACTTCGTCGATGGTGAGGCGCCCGGCGGTATCGATGATGACCACTTCATTGGCATGTTCGCGGGCAAAGCGAACCCCCTCTTCGGCAATCTTCAAGGCATTCTTTTCGCCATCAATCGAGAAGACCGGAACATCCGCGCTCTGCCCGAGAACTTTTAATTGCTCGATGGCGGCGGGACGATAAATATCGGCAGCAATGAGTAATGGTTTTCGGTTTTTCGATTTGAGTTGGTTCGCAAGTTTAGCCGAAAACGTCGTTTTACCAGAGCCCTGCAAGCCGCAAACCATGACGATCGTCGGCGGTTCAGCGGCAAAACTAATATCCTTCGACGTCTCGCCCATCATCAGGACGAGTTCGTCATAGAGGATCTTGATGAACTGCTGCTCGGGATTGATCGAACGCAGCACGTCCGCGCCCAGCGCCTTGGACTGCACATCGTCGACGAATTTCTTCGCGACTTTGTAATTCACGTCGGCATCCAGCAGCGACCGCCGAATGTCGCGAGTGATGTCCGCCACGTTGCTTTCGGTCAGCCGCGCATGGCCCCGAATTGTTTTATAGACTTCTTCGAACCGGGAGGATAGGTTTTCGAACATAGAAAGAACCAGGATTTACTGGATGGAAAGGATTTTTAGGATGGGGGAAACGATAAGAAGTGCCACTTTGTGCCGAAGGAGTTCGAGTACGAAGCTATCTTGCAATGTCTTTGCCGTCAAGTAATCTCGTTCGTATGGCAGAACCAAGCTATCCTGCAATCATCCTTTCCATCCAGTAAATCCTGGTTCTTTTTTGGAGAGCTTTTTGCAAGAGCTGGATTTTTAATTATTTTCCATTTCTTATGAAAAAACTCCTTCTGCTTATGGCTGGGCTTTTGCTAATGGCTGCGTGCTCGAAACAACAGAATTTGCCGACAATCGACACGACATCGAGCACCACGACGAATTCCTCTCAATATAATTCCACGACGGCACCGGCTCCGCTATCGCCAGCGATGGGAACTCCAGCCCCCGCCGATACGCCAAAAACTTCTCCAGGACAAAAAACTTCACCCGGTCAAAACTCTTCTTCTGGAACGGCCGATACAACAACGATTATCACCCATTAACTCAAGGAAGCGCGCTGACAAGCAGCGCACCGCCTTCGATGGAGATGCTTGCAGGCGACGCAACCACGACATTGCTGAGGCCCTCGCGTTCGCCGAGCCGAAGCGATTCGCCCGAAAGCGGATAGCGAAAGCCGGTGGTCACGATTCCCGTTGCTTCGCCGAAGGGCATCAGCGAAACCGTTGTCCCGATCGGCCGATGGATCTCGACGCTGTGATGCACCGACGTGAGAAAAGAATGAGAACCGAAGGAATCTATTGCGACGAGCGATTCGAAGCGGTCGCGATAGCGCAGCATGACGCTGAAGTTCGAAATGGTGTGATCGAAGCGCCCGCCGGTCATTCCCCAAATACGGACTTCCCCACTCCAGCGGTCCGAAAGATAGCGCAGCGCTTTCTCGAAATCGTTGGTCTCCTGTTCGGCAATGTGAACGATTTCGCATGGGGGAACTTGCGCTTCGTAATGCCGAAGCGTTTCGGGTGAAACAGAATCGAGATCGCCAACGATCGCCGTGAGCGGAATGCCGCGGGCGCGCGCCGTGTCCGCACCGCTATCGGCCGCGACAACAGAGCACGCGCGTTCGATATGCGCCGGGAACTCGTTTATGGTTCCACCCAGCAGCACGAATGCTGCATCCTGTTCCATCATGGTTTCACAACAGCCTGCAAGAATGAAATATCAATAAAAAAGGCCGGCAAACGCCGGCCTTTTCAAAATTCAATGCACTGAAAAATTCAATGTGCAAATCAATTCAGGTGTATGACAACCAATTGCGGATTGACTTTCGTCCCTTCCGAAACGACCTCATAAATTCCACCGGCTTGGCCGGTGAAACTCGTCGTATTGCCCGGCACACGTAAGGCCGTACTTCCGCCTTTTCCGATCGAATCGGTCACAATGATCTGTTCGCTGGTCCCAGCGGCGAGCGGAATCTGCACAATCTTATTGCCGGCCAGAGTCAAGCCCCCCATCGTGTTCGATGAAGCAGGGGTGACCGATCCATCCGGCGTTTGGAAGTAGAATAACGAATAGTTCGTCGTTGGCGAGCTATTCGGTTTTTGCGGATTAATTCCGGAAATCACCTCGATCGTGATCTGATTCGGATCCGACGAATCGGGCAACTGAATGAGGTCCGTATGGAGCTGTGACGTCATCGTCGTATCCAAATTTCCGATGGTTACGGAAGGAGACGGAATAGTATCGGCAAAAAGCAACGAATAAGCCTTTCCGTTGTTCACCGGCTGAAACTGCGAGCTTTGTGGAACGTTTACAGTAAAGAGTTGCTGCTGAAATGAGTTACTCATGTCGGTCATATACGCGGTGACCGTCAAAGGATTCGGCCAGACGGCGCTTTGATAATGGACTTCCCATGCTCCATTGACCAGATTCGGAAGGTTCTGGCCACCCGCCTGAAACACATCGATCGGCGGAATAGAGTAACCAAAATATTCTGGAAACGCGGCGCCATTGACCAAAAAGCCGAGTACTGTATCGCTCGGATGATCCGCGTTGTACGGATAGAGCGTCGGTGTCATATCGTTGATGATATTATAGCGAAAAGTCTGCGTGACCGGAAATGTCTGGTCGCTGCCCAGCGTATTGTCGTCGAAGGCGCGAAGGCGGAGAGTGTCACTCGAGCTTTCCAGGCTGTCGGCAGGGTTCATGGCAGTCGTATTGCAAATATCGCCGGAATAGACCAGCGTGTAAGAATTGCCGCCGGTAAAGGTTTGGTATGAAAGCCGCGCCAAGACAAGCCCGCTTGCGTTCGTGACAATAAAAGCAAAACTGGTATCGAGCCTCGAACGGATTCCGACATACTGCGTGACCTGACCGAACGCTCCGTTCGCGGTGATGACGTCGCCGCTGACCGGATCATCGACATGTACACTGAGCGTACCGACATTCGGGCGCAAATTAATGAAGCGAACATAGGCCAAATTCGTATCGGGATTCAATACGCCGTCCGAAATAAGCGTATGCACGAACGCGCCTGTCGATGGGTCCACCGAGACAAGGAATGTGTATTTGCCTGTATTGCTGGCGCTCTGCGGTGCGAGCGAGATCGTCGTTTGCAAGTCGACCGAATGGATAAGGTGCGGCGTGATCAGGATGTTATCCGTTCCCGCGGGGAGCAGGTTGGAATAAACGGCCGCACCGCCGAAGGCCAGATTAAGGGCTGTCGCCTGCGTGGGCTGGCTTTGACCGACCGGCCAGACATACACGTCCATCGGCGAGACATCGGTATTCGAAATGCCGCACGTCGTCGCAAAATTCATGATGCGCAGCGTCGAAAACGAAGTAACCTGATAATCGACCGTCCCCGGCTTACAGCCACTGATGGCCAGTGCCACGCTCAGCGAAACGGCGAACAAAAAAACAAAATATTTACGGTTCATGCGGAAACCCGGGATGTGTTAGAGATACAAAAAATCGAAAAAAGAGTCGGACGTTATGATGATCCAAATCTAATAACACGTAATGCTCGTAAAAGTCGCTCAAAACTTTGGAATTGGGCGGCTTGCGAGAACGAATATACAAAAATACGGAAAAAATCGCGGCATTCCACAATTTCTGCTTCTTTGGCTGTATATCGCTAAACCGAAGGCGTAAGCGCAAGCATCGCGGCGCCGGCTGCGGCTTCTTCGTCGAACCGGCCCATGTGAAGCGGCAAGCCAAACCGCCGTTCGACTGCATCCTGCAAAGCGCGGTTCTTTCGGAGTGCCGATCCGCCGCCCCGAAGCCCATGGAACGCCCGCGCTTCTTGCCGTGCAAAAAATGGCCACGCTATTTCTTCCGCCATTCCTTCGATGAGCGCGCAAACGACGTTCGATGGATGAAAATTTGACGCACCGATTCCAGAAATCGAAGCACGGTCCGCCACATCACGAAATTTGCTGCCCTGAAAAATAGGATCGATTCGAAGCCCCTGAGCCTCGCCCTTCTCCGCAAGCCGATCCATCATGCGGAGTGTTTCGCCTCGCGAAAGTTCCACGCCGGAACATTCTCGAACTATTTCCTGAAAAAATTTCGCGGTAAGGAGATACGCCTCTCCACCGGCAAGCGTCGGTGCACATGCTAAGAAGCGTCGTTCGCGCAGATACCGAATATCGGTTCCCTGCGTTGCAGTGTGGCGAGCAGTTTCCCACAGGCTTTGCGAGCCGGTGCCGAAGTTCACGAGGACTTCATCGCTGGCGCATTCCGAGCCAAGATACGCCGCCTGCGTATCGCCGATGGATGCGTGAATGCGAACATTGGTATCGAGATCGCACTGTTGCGCAACAGCAGGATCGATCGTTCCCAAAAACGCTCCCGGTTCGGCTACTTCGGGAAGGAACGATTCGGAAATTCCTGCCGCGCGTAATAATTCCCATTTCCACGACCGCAAACTGGGATCGAATATCCCCCACGCCGCCGCGCTCGAAAGATCGGTCATGGCCCGCCCAAGACAGACGCTCATCAGCCAATCGTACATGCCGAGGAGATGGACAGCCTTGCGAGCGATGGCGTTCTTCCGATTCAACCAAGAGAGCGAGGTAACGAGAAATCCAGTTTTAATTCCCACGCCGGTTGCGTCGAATGCAGCGAAAGCTTCCAGTTCCTCGACGTAACTTTTTCCGCTTTCCGAAATTTCGTCCCCGCGTTTATCCTGCCAGGTGATGCAATGCGTAACGGGTTCCAACGCGGAATCGACGAGCAGCCCACCATGCATTTGGCCTGTAAATCCGATGCCCTCGATGCAAACGTTCCTTTTCTTCGAGGCAGCGGAAAGCAAGCGAACGATCTCGAAGAACTGTTCCCGAAGGATTCGGGGATTTTCTTCGAAATGTCCGGGTGGCGTTCCTTCTATCCTCGAACGAAGCGGCTGGCTTTCGATCGCGAGCGTGTTGCGTTCCTCCACACCAAGAAGCATCGCCTTGATTGCGGAAGAACCAATATCGATTCCGACCACGGCATTCATAACGCTCGCTCCAAAAAATCGACTTCCGAAACCGTGCCGCGATCGATCTCGAACGTTTTAATTTCGAAGGCCGAAAAGCGGGCGTTCCATTTTACTCCCAGCATTGGGAACGCAAAGTCCGATTCACTCGCTTCGCCAGCGCATTCGACCGCACGAACAATAATTCCACTCCCCTCCTCCGCTTTCTTGATCGCGCCGATATGGACGCCGCATCCGCGCCGCTCGATGCCCGTGAAGGACCGAGCAAGCGCGCCCGCATGACGCGATTCCAGATGCGCAATAAGCGGACTTTCGATCTGCGCGATCGCGCTGCCGCTCCAGTTCCCATCGTGCCGAATCAGCAGAATTCGAAACGCCTGCTCGCCTTGATCGAGAGAGCGCAGCTGCTCGCCCGGCTTTATGTCATGGGGCGGAACGTGGTGCGCGTAAAGGGGACTGCGCGCCGCAACGACATAAAGATAGTTCTCATCAACGGAATAGCTATATTTCGAATCGGTCACGGTGGCAATGCCATGGGAACCATCACGCTCCGAGACATTCACCCATTTCTGTCCTGGCCATTCTTCGTTCCCAATGGGCCGCAGCGTCCATGCGTAGGGAATTTCGTAAGTTGCAACAGGATCCTTGCACCCATGTGGAAAGCGTAGCTTCAACATTTTATGCTGCTCACGCCAATCGAGCAAATAACGAATGTCATAGACTTCGCTCCCCTCTTCGATAAAAATTTCTTCCTCCATTCTCGAATTGCGAACATGGGAACAAACGCGAATGCTTTTACGCAACGGGCCCCCCTCGTGCGTTTCCATCGAATCGACTTGGAACGGTTCCTCGAAATCCATGAACGATTGCTCGCCGTGGGACCAGGTATCGGAATCGTCGCGGACAATCATGGCAGCGGCATATTCGAAGGGTAATTCTGTGTGCTGTGGTTTGGAAACAAATAACGGTTCGCCAATCACACGCTCGATGGCATACGTTCGCCAGCCAAAGGCGGGAACCGAAACCGGCGCGAGGAACCGGACGCGGTCGCCACCGATCTTCCCGGACGCTTCAATCTGCTGCGCCGGAATTTTCGTTCCCGCTTCATCCAGCAGGAATACCGCTCGAATCGGCTCGCCTTTTTCGCTGGCGTGAGGATGCCATAGTTCGAATTCGATCCGTTCCCTTCGCTCATGCGCGGTGAAATTAAAGACGATAAGGTTCTCGATGTGCTCCGACGTATCGATTCTCGCAGCAATACGCTGTAACGAAATTCGTTTCACCCGTTCGGCAATGGAAAGCGCTTCGCGGTACATCGAAATGGCGTCATCGCAGGCTTCGGAAATAGCAACACCACCTAAGATGTCGTGGAACTGATTGAAGCAAACATTCTCCCATGCTTGCCTTAATCCGTTTCGAAAATCGTTAGGAACGCCAAGCATCGTTGCAAGGACTTCCGCTGCTTCGGCCTGCGCAAGCATGATTTCGGCAAGGCGATTCAACCGCTTTATCTCACTATGGGCGCTGTAGCAGCCGATGGCGTGCGGCAGCATCTCCTCACGAACGGTGGGAATGTTTGCTTGATCGACCGAGGCAAAAAATCGCGCTGGGGAGCTATAGCTTACCGGTTTTCCTTCTCGTTGCAGCGATTCGATTTCGCGGAGTTGTTCGATCGTCGGCCCACCACCATGATTTCCGACGCCGAAAAAAAGCATCCAGTCCGCAGAGGCATCGAAGTGTTCGAAGGTGGGAAGTAATTCTATCTTTTCGCGCACCGCATATTTCCAGTTCGAATAATGGAAGGGAAGCCGGTACGCGGCGACGCGGTCGCCACTCGGCGCTTCCCATCCGAAGAGCGCCGCAGGAAGTTTTTTTTCCTCTTGTTGGGGGCGCATGAAGACGTAGGAATCCATCCCCGCTTTTTTCAAGAGCTGAGGAAGGTTTTTGTTGTGCCCGAAACTATCGATATTATAACCGACGGTAACAATCTTCCCGAAGCGGCTTTCGAAATAACGTTGACCAAGCAGCGCCTGACGAATGAAACTCTCGCCGCTCGGGAGATTGCAATCGGCCTCGACCCACCAGCCCCCCGCAATTTCCCAGCGTCCTTCGCGAACAGCCTGCTGGATTTCGGCAAAAAGCGTCGCATCCGTTTGTTCGACAAATGCATAATGCGCGGCACTCGAAGCGGTAAAAATAAATCCCGGGAATTCTTTCATCCGATCGAGCGCCGAACGGCACGTCGCGCTAAACGCGGCAAAGCCTTCGGGCATCCGCCACATCCACGCCGGATCGAGATGCGCGTTACCGATCAGATGGATATTCATGCTTGGAACTTCATGCCTAAATCGCGATCATGCGTGGCGTACCGGAACATGGAACGTTCCCCACTTCACGAGTGGCCGATAGAGCTTCTCGACTCGCTCGATCGTGAGTCCCGTTGCACGGCCGCCGCGCGTTTCGAGCGTTGCGGCAGCAGCGGCATTACCCAGCGAGGCGCACTCGTAGGTCGGCAGTCCGCGCAGCATTGCTGCGATATAACCGGCATCGAACGCATCTCCGGCGCCAGTCGAATCGATAATCTTCTGGACATGCGGCACGGGAACTTCGAACTCGCCCTCGGAACATTTGACGAGCGTGTGCGCGCCGCCGCGACGCAGCGCGATCTCTCCGTAGCCACGCCCAGCATAGTCCTTCACGGTGTCGTGGCTGGGGCGTGAACCGAAAAGATGTGTATCGTCCTCATTCGTCACGAAGAGCACATCGGCGAGCGGCGCGATCCGGTCGATCACTTTGTTTAGCTCCGAAAGGTCCTTCCATAACACCGGCCGAACATTGAGGTCGAAGGCAATAATCGCGTCGCCTTTTACCGCTTCGAGCAGTTCGAAAAACTTTTCGCGATCGTGCATCACCGCAAGCGGGATCGAAGAAAAAAGCAGCGCGCGTGACGACCGAACATAATCGACAAGCGACGCGAGTGGCTGCACCTCGAACATATCCCTTGCCGCAGAATACTTCCGCAGAAAATGGAACGTTGGGATGCCCATCGCATCGAGCGAGATAAAATAAATCCCATTCGGTTTTCCTTCCAGCACCGGCGCATGAGAAAGATCGATTCTTTCTTCATCGAGGATACCGAGCAACCCTTCGCTAAAGGGGTCGTTCCCGATGGCGGAAATCAGGCCGGTACGGAGTCCAAGTTTTCCCGCTGCCGATAGCGCATTGAGCACGTCGCCCGAATATCCGAGCTGATAGTCCCCGCTGCCGTTGTGATTGAATTCGACCAGGCATTCGCCTATCCCAATAAGATCGTGTTTCTTTTCCATGAGTTGTAGATGTTCGCGAGCGATTCCGTGCAAAAATAAGGAGAACGCGAGCGAATATTTGAAAAGGGGAATGACAATGGAAGCCAATGAGTTTCCGAAGCATCAGATTTGCTCGACGCACTCGACCGCAATGGACCTTAAAATCTACAAATCGCTCTGGGGTATGGAAGGCCCCATTCGGGAACAGTTCTCACGGATTCACGCCGCTGGCTACGATGGCATCGAATGCGCGACGCAGGAATTGGGAACGATCCAACCCTGCCCGCCGAAAGAATTCCGGTCGCTGATCGCCGAGCACGGATTCGAACTCGTCTCGCTCGTTTATACCGAAACGGCGGACCATGCCGAGGAACTGCGCCGAAAAGCGAGCGACGCGATGACGTTCAACCCAGTCAAAATCGTTGCTCATGCCGGACGCGATACGATGAGTTTCGGCAAAACGATTCGCTTTTTCGAGCAGGCTCTGCGCATCGAGGAAGAACTTGGCATTCTCATCGCGCATGAAACGCACCGACGCCGTCCCTTTTATTCGCCGATGAATACGCTCGTCCTGCTGCGCGAACTTCCCGACCTGCATCTCAACGCCGATTTCAGCCACTGGTGCGTCGTCACCGAATCGATGCTCGAAGATCATACCGAAGCGATCGCCACGGCGGCGCGCCGCACGATGCACATTCATGGACGTGTCGGCTTCGAAAACGGACCCCAAGTTCCCGATCCGCGCATTCCCGAATGGGAAGATCGCGTGAAAAAACACGAAGCCTGGTGGGATCAAATCATCGCTGCACACCTTATTCGAGGAGCAAAAACACTGACATTCGTTCCGGAATACGGCCCTCCGACTTATATGCCGACCATCCCCACGACGGGCAAACCGACGGCCGATCTCTGGGATGTCTGCCTCTGGTCAGCGGAACGGTTCCGAACGCAATTTGCGCATCGGGTCGGAAAAGGACATTAAGAGAAAAAGAAATGAAGGAAAAAGGACATTAAAGGAAAAAGAGGTTGAGCGGAAAGCCGAATTAAAAATTCCCGGTGAGCCAAAGCGTATCGCGCTTTGTATTTCCCAAATGATCGACGGCAGAGAAATAATAGATTGCCGTATCTCCTCCGGCAGGCTTTAGATTGGTGATGATAATGTGGTGTGGCGATATGCGCGTCGAGAGCGTATCAAGATCGGCCACGGAAAACGCCGACGTATCGCCCGAGGCGCTGTCCAAATTCAAGACGAACAAGCAGCCGCACGAAAGCCGCAGGAGGCAGGTATCGCTGGCGCCGACGAATGGAAACGATGGCGTGAACGGTTTCAACTGATTATCGAGCTGCGCGAGCACGATCGTATCCGGCGCTACCGCCGCCGTGGGAGAGGAGCACGAACTGCTCGAAATCGTCGCAAGTAATGCGGTGGAAAGAATGACCAGCGTTGCGAGAAGGTGTTTCATAACATCAAAAAATGAAGGAACTTACTTATAGAGCAACAGCGGGCAGGAGAAAGTCATTCCAGCTGAGGAACGACTACCACCCTTATCGCGCAGGAATGCAGGAGGGTTTTAATGCCGCTTCCGCTTTTTTGCCGTTCCGGATTTCTTCTTCCGCCGGAGGAGTGCCAGCATCGAAACGGCGAGCACGATCATCGCTGCAATAATACGCGGAACGGCGCCGATGAAAGATGGTGTGCGCATGAAATGAATTATTTCGCTCTATTCCGAATTAGTTTCTTCGTGGGAGAAATCATTTATTGGGGGCTCGTCCGGTTCGCGCTGGTTCTTATCGCGGCGTGGCTGCTGTATAGCGACGTGCCGAACTACGGCGAGTGGTGGATGTTCTTTTTCGTCGCGGTGACAATCGTGGTCATCTATCCGGCACAGCTTGCCTTTCGAAAACACACGCAGCGCATTCAGCGCGCAAGTGAGAACGCACTCTGCGCGACTTGCCGCTATCTCGCGCCGGACGAGGCGCTCTGCACCAAGCTCGATGAACACGTTCGTAGCGATTACACACCCTGTGACGGCGAGGGATGGGATCCGAAATAGCGCTTATTTCAGTGTAGCGAGATACGCTTCGAATGTGTTCCTTACTTCGGGCCGATGCGCGATCACGTCGTGAATATTCGCGAGCGCAAAAACCGGAAGGCCGGTCTCTTTTTCGAAATTCTCTTTGGCCGTCCGCGTGGAACCCTCCGCCGGTTCAGCGCGATCGAACGCGATGATGAGGCCAACGGGGATCGCACCGGCTTCCCGGAGCTTCGCGACTGCTTCCATTTTCGTTCCGCCCGTGGCGATCACATCGTCCACGATAGCCACCCTATCGCCCGGGTTCAGCGTGCCAAGGAAAGAACTTTTATCGCCATGCGTTTTTGCTTCCTTCCGGTCGCTCACGGCACGGATACCCGGTCGAGAACCAGAAAGTGCAATCGTGGTCGCGACCGAAATAGGAATGCCCTTATACGCCGAACCGAAGATGACGTCCGCGTTCTGGAATGTGGCTTCGGCCAGAAGCTTTTGCGCATAGAGTTCCCCCATTTTTTTGAGCTGGGCCGCAGTACAAAGGGAACCTGTATTAAAAAAATAGGGCGATTTGCGCCCGCTCTTCAGCGTGAAATCGCCGAATTTCAGGACCTCTTCGCGTAAAAAAAATTCGATGGCTTCTTGTTCTATCGTCATGGCTTATTCGATTTCGTCCAGCGCCGATTCCAGTTCCGAAAGCGCGTGCCGGTCATTGGCTTTTTTTGCCATGGCCATTCCTTCGCGATAAATCAGCTTGGCGCTGTCTGTGTCGCCGGTGAACCGGTAATAGCCGGCGAGCATGTAATAGGTGGGAACGTATTCCGGATCGCGCTCACGCAAATCTTCGAGGACGCGAATCGCCTCCACGAAATTTTCCGCCTTCGCGAACTCGAGCCCGATCGCATAGCGAGTGAAGCTATCGGTCGGATCGACGACAAGGAGGTCCTGTAATTTATCTAAACGTGACATCGAAAAAAATTTCTGCCATCTGTAAGCCGAATTCTGTCTGCTCATCATTGCTGACAAGGAGGCAACCATTACTCTGATGCGACCTACCCGAAATCGAGAGACGATTGCTCGTGCCTTATCCACGGGTCGTGGAAGCCATTCTTGCGAACGGCCGATCTCATACATGGTCTTGCTCCACGTGAGGTTTATCTGGCCCCGATGGTTACCCATCGGGCGGTGGTCTCTTACACCGCCATTTCACCCTTACCGGCAGCTGCCGGCGGTTTCTTTTCTGTGACACTGCGCTGTGAACGGTTTTTCGATTGCTCTTATGCTCCGTTCCCCAATCTTGCCAAGCGATTGCTCACCTAACTCGATTGGCACGTCACCCGTTGGAGTTCGGACTTTCCTCTCGATCAATCAATGACCGAGCGGTTGCCCGATGGCAGAAAACACTGAACAAAAATTATTCTTCAAAATCGCTCCCGCCGCCGTTCTCCGATTCCTCTTCATCGACTTCGTAGGTCACCGGCTGCGGCTCACCATCGATCGCAATGGCGATCGGTTCGCCGACAATAATCCGTCCGCAATATTCGCAGACCGCGTGCTTTTCGCCTTTGCGAAGTTCGAGCGCAAGCTGGCGCGGAACCGCATTGAAGCAGCCACCGCAAACGCCATTCCGAATCGCTACGACGGCAATGCCATCCTTCGCAGGACGCACCCGGTTGTAGATCGTTAAATAATAGGGTTCGATCTGCTTGACGAGTTCTTCGCGGCGCGCCAGGAGCTGACTTTCGTCTTGTTCGGTTCCCGCGAGCAGCTCCGTCAGCGAGGCATCGGCTTCTTCGAGTTCCCGCTCCATGTCGGTCATGTCTGCGCTCATCGCCCCTTCATCGATCTTGAGCTGTTCGAGTTCGATGCCCATGCGCGCCACCGATTCCGTATTCTGGTGCAGGCGGCGCTGCGAATCTTCGAGCTGAAACGTAATCGCATCGTATTCGCGGGTCGTCTTCACATCGAACTGCTGTGCTTTGTAGCGATCGACCTTTTCGCGGAGATCGACGGTCTCGGCCGTCATTTCCCTGGAGCGCGTTTCGACTTCGTGAATATCGTGTCGCACCTGCTGGAGTTGCTGGCGGTGCTCGTCGAGCTGTTGCCGCATTTCGTTTACGCGGTCGGGCAATTCACCGCGGCCTTCGACGAGTTCGTCGAGTTCGCGGTCCACTTTCTGAAGTTCGTAGAGATGTAATAAAGAGTCGTTCACGTCGTTATTCTAAAAAAAAATCGTTACGGCTGTGATGGCAGGTGATACGATGGCATGTTACGTTTGCACGTGATGGTGATACTGCACGGCATTTGGTTCGGTCCGTGCCTGGAGCAGGATGGTGTCAAGCCCGTCCTGCAAAGTTACGGCATTTGGAGCGGCGTCCATTAAATTCCGTTCAGCGCCCTCCGAAAAATTCTGCTCCGAGGCTTGGATTTTATCGACGGCCTTCTGCGCAGCGCGCAACATACCGAGTGTAACAAACTTTTCGGTCTCTGCGTGTCCGGCATCGAGGAGGAGGATTCCATCGTGCGAAGCGCGATAAAAATCGTGGTAACGAACGTCCGCTGTGATGAAGGCTTCCGCGCCGGATTTTACGGCGGCGGAATAAAATTCCATTCCCGCACCGCCCACCATCGCAATTGTCGAAAGAAGTTCCGTACCGTTCCGACTGAAGCGAATACTCGGAGTTCCAAACACCGTTTGCACCCGGGAAAGAAGTTCATTGGCGGCAATCGGTTGTTCTGTGTTTCCTATTACGCCCATTCCGGCGTCTGGTTTCTTTTCCAGCGGAGTGAGGATGTGAATGTTCCTCAACGAAAGTGCTTCGGCCATGAGACGGCTCGTGCCGAATTCCGGGTGCGTATCGAAAGCGGTGTGCTGTACATAGAGCGCAATTTCGTTCCGAATCAGTTCCCGAATTAACTCGCCGGTGCGTGTCGCGTCCGTGATCGCGTCGATGGAGGGAAAAATGAGCGGATGAAATGCGACGATCAAATTTGCGCCACGCTCGCGGGCCTCGACGATCACTTCCCGCGTCACTTCGTAGGCAAAGAGCGCCGCATGAAGCTCCGTGCTACGCGGCAAACCGACCTGCAAGCCGATGGCATCGCGAGCGTACCCCGCCGCGCTCAGCGGAACGATCGCTTCCAGCGCCGATAAGAATTCCGTGATGAGCATCTGCTACAAAAATACGGCGAGAATATGGGACCGGACGTAATCCTGCGAACGCCGGCAATGACAGCGAAATCAGAAAGCGCATGGCAGCCGAAGATTTCCTTCGTGGCTACGCCGAAGAAGATTCCATTTCCGATGGAACCAATATTACGGAGCAATAATAAACTTCTGCATATCCGCTTCGGCCCCGTTCACGATCAATCGTGCAATGTAGCAGCCGGCGGGAATTACAATCCCAGTCATATCGACCGATGATTGGCCCGCCGGTGCCATACCATCGACCAATGTC
Source organism: Kapaibacterium sp. (SeqCode) (assembly GCA_036501405.1). GTDB lineage: Bacteria > Bacteroidota > Ignavibacteria > Palsa-1295 > Palsa-1295 > PALSA-1295. The sequence continues at coordinate 8,234 of DASYAJ010000200.1, read as the reverse complement.
CGAACGGTGCGACCCAATAAATCGCAAATATCGAGTCGAACATTAGATGGATTCACCAATTCAAATCCTAAATGACCTCGGCTCGAAAGTGGGTTCGAAGAGATCATGAGGTGCGTGGATGCGGAAGATGAAGATTCTACGACCGCAGAAGAAGGTGCAAGCGAAATCGTATCCAGTCCTTCAACCTGATAAGAATTCTTCGCGTCCGCTTTCACATCCTGAACGAAAATGACGGCAGTCATATTCTGTTCGTTTCCAGTATAAACGTAATTATCGGGATCGTAAATGACCGAGAACTTTTGTGTCCCGCTCGCGGAAAACTGAACGCCATTACCGTTTGCATTGTCTGGCAGCATCGAACGAAAAACATCGTTCCAAATATTACTTGGGTTAACATACCCTGCGTCGTGGTTTTGATAATAAATATTCGATTCCTTGATAGCAACATAGTATGCGACCTGTTTTGAAACCGAACCGCTGATGGTAAAAAAAATCGTGTCAATACCAGTACCGGATGGACCTGAAGAAATAGAAGAAGAAATAGAAAGTGGCAGACTCAGTTTAAGCTCACTTGATGTATAGGGCGTTTCCCATACCAACTCCCCATCCGAGGAAGGTATTGCAGTGCCACCAATTGACGCGGACGGATCGGATGCTACAGCGTATAAATTACTCCGGGCATCCGCTGCTCCGTTCGTATTGCTGTTCGTATAAAATATGTCTTTATTATCTGCGATACTGTTGTGGTAATTAATAAGAACTACCCCAGGATGAGAACCGGCGTATGCTTCATAAGTTGAATCGGGAACCGGACAATTCGGGCAATTAAAATTGCAAAATAGCTCTGCAAGAACCTTCGGCTGAGCCTTTACGCTTGTCGTGACGAGCGTAAGCATTGCCGCAAAAACGAAGAGAAATTGAACGCGAGTTTTCATAAACATTAAATTTGGCTGGTTAAGGAAAGCCTTAGCCCATTAAACGGCGGAACGACGCGGCAAATTCCACCTGTGCAGTTGAGGCCGCCCCGCTCCGCGCCATAGGATATCAGCAGATTGTGCGATTGCCCCAGCCGCAGACCGACATAAACTTCGGGCAAGTGGGCCAGGTCGGAATTCCCCCACAAATGAAGGTCCCAGCCACGAAATAAATCGTTATCCATTTTGAACGGACCGTCGGCATAGTAAAACGCATAATCGAAGATCGCACCGAAATTGATCGTCGGATTGAAGGAGTATTCGAGCGTGATGAGTTCATTCAGGCGGAGCTTGTCGTTCGTCGTGAGCGATTCGTCGTAAGCCCACTGGTGCTCCCAGATGGCGAGAATGCTCTCGCTCGGGGTGGTCTCGTATTGGAACTTTGCGGCAACGGTTGTCGCGTAGCGGTAATCGGTCGAGGAAGGTGTCTGCGCGTTATAGACGATGACGTCGCTGCGGCGATGAACCGCAAACTTGATAAAGTTCAGTTCGTTGTTGGGATCGAAATCCCACTCGCCTTCGGCATACGCTTCCCAGAAGGGATAAAATCCCTGATCGGAAAGCTTCGGAAAAAGACTGGTGCTGTCGGTGGCAACGCCGGCGGTATTGTACTTATCGTGGGAACTCGAAGCGGCGGCATCGAGATCGATCACCCAATGTGGCACCGCCGTGATATTTGCTTCGAGCTGGTAGCCAATTTCATCGTCGAAATTCACGGCGTGAGTCGTGCGGGTAATTTCGGTGAAGGTAAAATCTTTATAGACTTCAGGCGGACTCGAAATGGGAAGTTTACTGAAGACGTTCGTGTAAAGATCGCCGGGAGAGTGGAGGAAATAAGCGTAATTTTTATAATCGAAGGTCAGACCGAAAATGGAATTCGAATAACTGAGCGAGGTATAGAATGCGTGGCCCGTATGCGAGGTATCGACCTCGTCGCCAATAATTTGCGTGACTTGCGTGCGGTCTTCGGTCCATTCGAGAAAGCCTTCGAAGTTCCCGGAATTGAGATCGGCGTAAAAATCGGGTTCGTTGACCTGCCGGTCCGTTGGGAATGTCGTACCGCCAGGACCCGGTTGAGTCGTAGAGGTAAATGCCTGCAAAAATTCCGCGCCGAGCACGAGCTTCTTTTTGAAGAACCCGAATTCGGCATCCGCCGCGCGCGCGGAAATTTGCATCTGCGGCTGCGTGGTATCGATCGGGAAAAAAGTTTCTTGTCCGCCAATGCCCTGCACTTTGATCGAGGCGTCTAAATTCAGCAAATCGGGAATTTTATATTCTCCGCGTCCGAATACGCCATCGAGCCACGAATCGTAATTGAGCGGTCGCGATTCGAAGAGATTCATTCCCAGCCCACGTCCGAAAAGCGCGCTCACGTCGCCCGCCTGAATATCGACATCGTCCTTGCGATAGGCCAGCCACCGGCGGCGGAACTCCGGCCCTTGTCCCTCGCCGAGCGTCGCGGGAAAGGAGCGGCCCAGTTCGCTCGGATCGTCCATTTCATAGCGGAGCCCAAGCTGGAAATTCTCGAAAAAAATACGCGCATCGGCGATTTCCTCGAAGTACTGCTTATCGATCGGGTTCCCCGCCGCATCGGGCGTGGTGCCGGTCCCATAGCGCAGCAGGTTCGAGCCGGTGGCGTGCGCATCCGTGTTCCCGTTATCCTGCGCAAACAGAAGGGCCGGAAAAACCGAGGAAAGAACCAGGATGCACAGGATGGAAAGGATAAGGAGGATTGGTTTTTCGGTACGCGAAAAATCCGGGGTGAAAATATGCGTGAGGCGAGCTTCCATGAAGCTGCAAAAATACGTCAAAAACCGGCCCGACCGCACGATTCAGAAAAAAACTCCGCCGGAGGCGGACACCAAGGCGGACGCCAAGGCGGGGTTATAAGTGCGGGAAACGCTGTCATTACTCTTTTACGATTTTCACCGATTGCACTTCGCCGTAGGTGGTTTGGATGCGAGCGAAGTAGGTTCCCGGTGGAAGGCCGATGAGCGAGAGCGGAATGGAATGATTCCCAGGCTCGATGGAACCTTCGAAATGCGCCGTGCCGGCGGTGTGCCCGAGCACATCATACAGATTCACAATAACATACGCCTCTTTCGCCGTGCCGAACGTGAGAACCGTTCCGGTTCCCGTGGGATTGGGATAGGCGGAGGCATCGGTAATAATGCTCGGCCCACCCTCACTCACGCCCAGCAGCGTCGCGTATTTCAGCACGCTATCGAGGCCAAGGTCGTGCAGGGAATAGATGGTGGTATCGAGCGGAACTTTGGAGGTATCTACACTATTAAACCAAGTCTCTTTTTGAGAACCGCGCCCATTCGCATACAATTGACTATCGCCTGGGTTCGCGCACACTGAATTGTGAATTAGCCAATAGCTCACTGAAAGACTTTTATTTGTGGCAGTATTGGTAGCAACCCATCCAGTATCACCGTTATTAAAGGTTCCAGCAAGTGTTTCCACGTCTGCACAGAAATATGATGGATCATATGGGTTCCAAGAGAGCGCAGCGAGAAGCCATTGCTGAAAACTTTGCCAACATTCAGGAACCGATCCGTTTCCCCCTTCTTGTACATCCCCATCCATTATACTAAAAGCTGCAGGTGCATAATAATCGGTTGGACAGCGCTGAACAAAAGACTTCGCGGTATCATAAGACGACACATACATGCCGGATCTACGAGCATAGAATGCATTCCAGAAAGATTGTCCGCATCCAACTGTATCGGCAGTAATGGATTGTGGTTTATTACTTTTATTATCGGCTTTCGCAAGCGTTGTGCCGCAATCAATTCCACTCCATGAATCCGGTGAATTGAGAGTGTGAGTTGGCAAAGGTGTAAAGGTAATATTCAAGGCACTCTGTTGCGAAGGCAGTGCAGCACCGTTCCAATTAGTGGCGCCATGAGCAGGATCGATCGTGGAGCCGTTCTCGTCTATCGCCCAAAAATTGAAGGCGAGGATGCTGGCCGGAACGATTCCGGCCATCAGGAGCGAGAAAAGTAGTGTTTTCATAGATTATTCTTTGACGATCTTCACCGATTGCACTTCCGCGTAGGTGGTTTGGATGCGAGCGAAGTAGGTTCCCGGTGGAAGGCCGATGAGCGAGAGCGGAATGGAATGATTCCCCGGCTCGATCGAGCCTTCGAAATGCGCCGTGCCGGCGGTGTGCCCGAGCACATCGTACAGATTCACGATAACGTACGCTTCTTTCGCTGTGCCGAACGTGAGAACCGTTCCGGTGCCTGTGGGATTCGGTGAGGCGGAGGCATTGATAATAATATCAGAATCCTTGCTACTCACTCCCGCCGTAGGCCAGATTTCTTCCCAGAGACCATCGCCGAAAATATCCCCATTAGCTATTGTCGTCGCACCTGCGAATGTGTAGCCATGGCTGCAATAAAAGCGGATCCGTGGAAAAGTTTGTTTGATAGGAAGGCCCTCCATCACGTAGCCACGTTATGCCGGAATCTGTGGAAACATACATTCCCGAATCATCCGTTTGAATATACAAACGGGAGAGATCGCCCTTAATATACCCATTCCCAAAGGGAGCTATTTCATTAAATCGAGAATCATAAAAAGGTCCGAAATCTTTTATTACTCGCCAAGTTGCTCCATAATCCGTAGTTTTACGGATTATAAGTCTGCCATAATCCGCTTCGAACCCTATCGGTGTCCCTTGTATTGCAAGTGGCTGTTGACAGTCGACGCCGGAATCGACCAATAGCCATGTAAGCCCTCCATCCATTGTTCGCAGCAATGAGGTAGTCGTATCTGCATTGGTAAGATAGCAAGAAGCAATACCATACGTATCGGAAAAGAATGAAAAACTTTTTACAGGATAATGAGAAATTATTCTCCACGAATTTCCAAAATCGGTTGACATCTCAATGCCAGAATCAAGCGTGCCCAAAAGAAGGAAACCTTTAGTTATATTAAAAAAAAGTGCGAAGCCAATACTACCTTTGGCAGGTAACATTGCCCAGGTTTCCCCGCCATCAGTTGTGCCGAAGCACGCACTTCGAACACCATAAATATCTGTTAACGTAAACCAACCCCACCAATCATCCTGGAAGCAAATATCCGAAATACGATAACTAGAAACATCATAACCCGTATCCCAAACGGGGTACCAATTCTTTCCGCCATCTATTGTTTTATAAAGAGAAGTTTCGGTTCCAACAAAGCCCATTTGGCAAAAAATAAACGCACGAAATAAATTGTCCTTGGTTTCCGTAACCGAAGTAATACATATCGAAAGGATATACTTCATTCCATTGCGCAAAGGCGCTTGACGACAAGATAAGAATAGCACATGCGAAAATAGTTTTCATTGCTCGGTGATTAAAAAGGGAACGGCTCGAAAGCCGTTCCCTGAGTTGAATTAAAACACGGTGTATCCCAACGTAGTGGAATATGCACCAACGGTTACCGTGATGTGATATGCACCAGAAAGACTGGGAGCATTGATTGGAATTCGGTCCCACGTTTGACCGTCCGAGAGCGTTGCGATCTGCGAGGAGCGAGTTTTAAGTTCCATACCGTTCAAGGAAAAAAGGTTAAACATTCCAGTGACGATGGGTCTGCCATGGATGGCCGGAAGCGGCCCAAGGATGACGGAAGCAAGGAAGCCTAAGATCGCCTTAGCGACCTAAGACTCATTACAAAGATACAACATTCTTTTTTGGATTGCTTGAAAAGCGATATTTCAAGAATGGACTAAAATTCATAATTTTATGGAACCGCTCCAGGAAAAGGTGCTCGCAGTCATGAATAAATCGGCATCCTTCATGAAAACACATCCAACACACACTATATAATTTTTTTATTTCTCGCAAAACACCCCAACGCACACATAATAAAAAAGCCCCGGCAGCACTGCCGGGGCTTGTGGAGATGAGGGGAATCGAACCCCTGTCCGAAAAATGCCACCGAAGGGCACTACGCGCGTAGTTCCCTGATTAATTAAGCACGCGAAAACCATAGCAGGAAACAACCGGCTTTCTCATGCTGCCCTTCCTTAATATTGACTGCAAGCGAAAGACGCTCATGCAGAGAAAGACCCGGCATTATTACACCTCGTACCGGCCCGCCAGATCCAGAGGCCGGAGGAGATGGGCGCCCTCCCACCCGATAGGCGGAATAGCAGCATCGACTTTAAGTTACCTTAAAGGAGCTTAGGCAGCCATTGCGTAGCTATAAGTGTTCGCAATTATGGTTTGACACGAGTTTGTTACGGATGGTCGTATCCTCACCCGGCGCGCTCCACATCAGTGTATACACTTCCCGTCGAAGCCAATGCATCCCCAAAATCTAAATTAAGAACTATCAATTACGAATTACGGATGGCAATTGTTCCGGAAATCTTTCCCGAAATGTGTCGTGTGCAATGACTAATTCGTAATTTTGAACGTGCGGCGAACTTTCGATATTCTTTTTTTTGCACTCGGAATCGCGATTCTCGCGCTCTTCACCACGCGCTACCGGATGCCATTCCGTTTAGACGATGTGCTCCTGATGCTTTGGGCGCAGGGACATTCGCTCGTCGATGCGTTCGATCCGGTCAAAGGGCAGATGGTAAATAGCTTTCGCCCGCTGTTCGCGCTCACCGCTTATGTGCTGACAAAATTTGCCGGATGGGACCATCCATTCTGGTGGCACCTGACGCTGGACTTGTCGCTCCTCATCGGAATTACGTTCACAGGACTCACGGTACGGTTTCTGATCCACCGCTGGGAATCGTTTCAAATTTCCGTATTGCTCTATTTCCTTGCATTTCTTCCGATCCTCAATATCTTCTTTTGGTATAGCGACCTGACCTACGGCCTTGAAATTTGCTTCACCGCATTGTGCTGGTATTTTTCGCTCCGTGGTATGCATGAAACGAGAACAGGTCTCTGGCTTACCGGCATGGCAATGGGAACGCTTGCCGTGCTTTCGAAAGAGCCAGCGTTCGTGCTGGTGCACCTGGTGATCGCGGGATCGTTTTTGTTAGAAAGGAACCGGATTATTACTCAATGGAAAAAAAGTGGAAGAAAGGTGGCTCTGCCACTCATTGGCTATCTCTTTTTACTGATTGTAACGCTTTGGGTCGCATTCCTTTCGCCAACAAAGACGAACCGTTTCTTTCCGCTGCACACGCCGGAACTCGGATTTTTTATTCGCGATCGCATTTCGTATTATAGCGAGACCTATCTTTCGATCCCGGCACGCGCGCTTCTTTTTTTCCCGATTGTCTTTGCGTTTTTGCGGACAATTTATCGAAAGGCATTCGAGCAGTTTTCCTACCTATCCGTGGCGGCGTTTGTGCTTGCGCTTCTTCTCTTTCAAAATGTGCTGATCGCCGTGCCGCTGATGATTTTTATCTTCGTGACAATCGGTACGCTTCCCAATTCGGAGCGGGAGCGGGTTCGCAGATTGTTCCCATTTCTCGCGTGCCTTACCATCGCGATGGTGGCGCTCCTCTTTACGATTCAACTTGTTAAAACTCAGCTTACAGAAGCGGCGCTGCTCACATCTATTCTTTCGGCATGGGCATGGACGGTCTGGATTTCAGATCTCAAGCAAGCAATCGTTCCTTATCGAAAGAGTAATCTTTTTCGATGGGGAATCGGAATTGCGGGAATTGCCGTCGCCATCCTTTTTTTCATGGGCATTCTTCCAAAAGCTGCGAAAGAAGAACATCTGCTTACGGAAGTTCGCGATGTGCGCCAAAATGCGAACGAGGCCGTCGAGTGGGCAGCTCGGAATCTTCCCGCCGGCGCACTGCTTGCCGTTACCGATTATCAGCTTTATGGCATTGACGGCCCCTATGCAATTACCGGAAAAGACAATGAGACAAAACTGGCCGATCAATATACGTTCGCCGGAGGGTTCGTCTTCGATGCACTAAAGGCGCTGGGCCGTAGCGATTTCCAGCGGACATTCCTTACCGATTCGCTCCTTCTTCCGCGCGTGATCGATGCGATGCGAACGGAGCCAAATTCCTACATTCTGCTTCAATCGAAATTGGATATCGATCTTTTTCACGGCACACGAAATTCGTCGTTGCTCCTGCCGAGCGATTCGATCTGCGTCCGTTTTTCTCGCGGGCCGTATCCCTGCGAGATTTGGAAATTGCAGTAGCTGACTCGATTTTTCCTCACGAACTGAACAGCCAGACTCTTCTGCGTGTTAGCATCCCGCTCATGGGAAAAATCATCACGATCGCAAATCAAAAAGGAGGCGTAGCGAAGACGACAACGGCTGTCA
>DASYAJ010000199.1:0-1951 GCA_036501405.1 Kapaibacterium sp. (SeqCode) | reverse complement strand
TCGCGGGCCGCTTCGTGGCGAACTTGAATTTTAAGTGTCATCGTCTGAACCTTGATTTTATGAGATGATAAGATTGTTGAAATAATTTTTCAGAGCTTTGGCATACGTCAACCCTTCTTTAACAAAATTTTAAGATGGTTGCAATCCCATCACCTGAATCTAAAAATTTCTTAAAATCAAGGTTCTGATAGTGTTCAGGCAAATATAATACCTAAAACGACGCAGCGTTAGGAATTCGCCGAGCCGCTCCGTGGATGGGCTTGGTTATAGACCGATTTCATTCGCTCGATGGTCAAATGGGTATAACGCTGGGTTGTGCGTAGCGATTCGTGTCCGAGAATCTCCTTCACAGCCCGCAAATCGGCTCCATGATCGAGCAAATGCGTCGCTGCCGTATGGCGCAGCATGTGCGGATGCGCGCGCGGGACGTCCGGTATGTGCTCGAAGGCTTTCGAAACGATGTGATAGACCATACGCGGGGTAAGACGCTTGCCATTTTTGAGAAGAAATAAGGGCTGCTCATTCACCAAACCACCCACCAGCCGCGGCCTGAAAAAGGCGGGGGAGTTTCGTTGCGTCAAATATTCTTGGATTGCAACAATCGCTTTTTCGCCAATGGGAACGATACGTTCTTTGCCGCCTTTGCCGAGCACACGAACCGTGCGAGCTTTCAAATCGATCTGCCGGAGATCGATCGAACAGAGTTCGGAGCGGCGCAATCCGGAAGAATAGAGCAATTCGATAACGGCCCGATCCCGAACTGTTTCGGAGCTTCGCCTTTTGACATCATCGTTCTGTGGATAATTATTCTCTTCTTTCGCCGATAAGACCGTTGCCATGATGCGTTCGCTGACGATATTGGGCAATTGCTTTTCGGCTTTGGGCGTTCGGAGCAGCCGCGCGGCATTGAACTCGAACGTGCCGCGCTTGACAAGGAACTTCAGAAATGACCGAACCGCCGCGAGCTTCCTTCCAATGGAGCTGGCTTTCATCCGTTTCGTGCGATGTGCGGGAACTTGCTGCGAAAGCACAAGCAGGTAACGCCGGAGCACAAAAAGATCGTCGTGCGTACCGGAAAGGGTCAGCTTTTCGGATTTCAGAATGCGATAGAGATCGACAAGATCGCCTTCATACGCTTCCAGAGTCTTCTGACTCGCTTCGCGTTCATGTTCGAGATATTCGAGGAACGCTCGGAGCAGTTTTGGGAACTCAGAGTAAAAATCGATCATCTTCCCCTCACATTTTCCTTCTCACTTTCCCCGAGCGAGGAAGGAAGTTATATTAATGGATGCGGTCGGAGCCGTTCAGCATCACCCGGGCAACGGGCGAATGCGGCGTATCGAAATGGAAAAGCATTCCGGTAACGAATTCTTTTACTTCTTCGAGCGACGCGCTTTGGACGCCCGAGAGCATGATACGGTCCACGACAAATTCAATATCGGCATCGGAAAGGATTCCGAGTTCGAGCATCTCCATCAGGAACCCACGCGCAGCCGGCGCAATGACCGAGCGTTCCGCTTCGTGATACACGCGGAAGCTGTGGCCACCGTTTTGGGAACCCAAAAGGCTCTTTTTCGTTCCAAATGGCACCGAAAGAACAACCGGATCGTCGACGCCCTCGGAAAAGCGGTCGATGATCCAGGTAAAGGCGGTGGAAATTTCTAATTCGCTAAATCCCTGACGGGAAAGTGGCTGAAGATCGATATCGGCCAGCGGTTTATTTTCCTTGATTTCCGAAAGCAGAAAAAACACAATCTGCATAATTCGCTCGCGGCCCGAGGGCGCTGGATGCAGGGATTGTTCGAGCGAATGATTGACGTTCATGGATAAATAGATTCCTAAAGAATACGTGGCGGCAACGATACCGGCGAAAATGAATGGCCTAATGCATTTATACCGGGAATTGAACAAGGTACAAACGCTCCATTTTGCGCATTTGTTTCCTTTTTGA
>DASYAJ010000198.1:0-3199 GCA_036501405.1 Kapaibacterium sp. (SeqCode) | reverse complement strand
ATCATTTGACAAAGAACAATTGGTGCGATCCCTGACCGGTTGAACATCGAGTTATTATTCGGTGTAAAAATACCCAAGGCCAGAGAACACCCGAAGCGCGAAAAAGTAGCTTTCCGGCGCCTCGAAACGTACGGAAGAACCTTATTTAAAAGTTGCTGCAAAATCGCCGATGGCTTTTTTGAGTCCCTCGGTAATTTCGGGAGTCAACTCTTTCTTATCGGCAATGGCAGCGAGCAGATCCGCATGTTTCAACCGCATCGATTCGAGCAATGCGATTTCAAATCGCCGGACCTGTTCGGCTGGAATGGCATCGATGAAGCCGTTCGTACCGGCAAAAATCGAAACGATCTGCTCCTCGACCGGCATCGGTTGATACTGTCCTTGCTTGAGCAGTTCCACAAGCCGCTGGCCGCGACGAAGCATTTGCTGCGTGGCTTTATCGAGATCGGAACCGAATTTGGCGAACGCTTCGAGCTCACGGTATTGCGCAAGGTCCAAACGCAACGTTCCCGCTACTTTTTTCATCGCCTTAATCTGCGCATTTCCACCGACGCGTGAAACGGAAATACCGACGTTGATCGCGGGACGAACACCCGCATTGAATAAATTTGGTTCCAGATAAATCTGGCCATCGGTAATCGAAATCACGTTCGTCGGAATATAAGCCGATACGTCGCCGGCTTGGGTTTCGATGATGGGCAGCGCGGTTAGCGAACCCGAGCCAAGTTCTGCCGATAGCTTCGAGGCGCGTTCGAGCAAGCGTGAATGGAGATAGAATACATCGCCCGGATACGCTTCGCGTCCCGGCGGACGACGTAGCAGCAGCGATACCTCGCGATAGGCTGCGGCTTGCTTCGATAGATCGTCATAGACCACGAGCGCATGGCGTCCCGAATCGCGGAAATGCTCGCCGAGCGTTGCGCCGGAATACGGCGCGATAAACTGAAGCGGCGCGGGATCCGATGCCGTTGCGGCGATGATTGTCGTGTAGGCTAAGGCGCCTTGTTCTTCTAATTTGGTGCGAACCGCCGCAACCGTAGAAGCTTTTTGTCCGATTGCGACATAAATGCAATAGACCGGCTGCACACCGCGCGCTTGCGCTTCCGGGGTGTGCGTGTAACGCTGATTGATAATGGCGTCGATGGCGACGGCGGTCTTGCCGGTCTGGCGATCGCCGATGATGAGTTCGCGCTGGCCGCGCCCGATGGGAATCATTCCGTCGATCGCTTTGATGCCCGTCTGGAGCGGTTCTTTCACAGGACTGCGCTGCATCACGCCGAGCGCCTTGCGCTCGATCGGCAGGAACTTATCGGTTTTGATCTCCGGACCGCCATCGATCGGAACCCCGAGCGGCGTGATGACGCGGCCGAGCATCTCGTCCGTCACCGGCATCGAAGCAATGCGCCCGGTGCGGCGAACGGTATCGCCTTCTTCGACGAGGGTTTCATCGCCGAAGAGCACCGCGCCAACGTTGTCTTCTTCCAAATTGAGCGCCATGCCAAAGACGCCGTTCGGGAACTCGAGGAGTTCGCTCGCCATGACCTTGGTCAGGCCATACACGCGCGCGACGCCATCGCCCACCATGAGCACCGTGCCTACTTCATACATATCGACTTCTTTCTCGAAGCCGGAAAGCTGCTGGCGCAAAATCGCGCTTACTTCATCGGGTCGTACTGCTGACATAATCTGATGTTAAAAAACTTTTTACTGCTTCGCCTTTTTCGCGCGGTGCTTTTTCGGTAGTTGCAAAACCTTCGGAAACCGGTATTTAATACTTCGGTTCGGATTGCCGCGATCGAGCGAAATAAGCTCGCTCGTGACGACATAGCTTCCGCCATTGGTATGCGGCGCAATTCCGCGAAATACGATTTTGACCATCCCCACACCGCCGACGAAATACTTATAGAGCATCGCGAAACCGGCGGGCGTTTGAACGACAAGCGAGCGGGGAAAATCCCCGAGGGGCGTGGAGACCGGCTCGTTCGTCGCTACGATCGTCGTGAGCGTCGTGTCGTCGGCAACATCTTTCCAGGCCCGCCCGCTATCGAGCGGATTTTCGAGCAGCACATGGTTCAGCTCGCTCGTGATCGAATGGTTGAATACGGTCATCACGACCGAATCGTCCACATAATATTCGACCTGTTGCGTTTTCACGGAATCTTCTCCGCCCAGACGATACGGGAACGAAGATTCGCAAATCAGTACGGGAAGTCCTTGCAGCGTGTGCATCGAATCCGAAATCACACGTTCAAAACTGTAGGTCGTATCCGATTTCAACACATTGTTTTGCACATCGAGCACTTCGGAAATGGTTCTCAGTGTCCACTTCGCGCCGAGGTTCGGTGGAAAGAAATAAAACCCGACGGAATTCGAATCGAGATTGCAGGTCGGAACGAATGTGTTTTTTGGAATCGTCTTGATTCGAACTTTTGGAATTTTCGACGTATCGATGGCTTGCGCATGTCCTGCGACGGGCATCGCAATCAGCGGGATAAAAAAAAGAAAAACGGCCAGGGCCGCTCGATTCAGATCCGCTCTATGGTGAAGCGTTGAATTTCCAAAGAACGTCGGGAACCGCTCGGAATACATATCCTAATTCAAAATCGGCGCACCCTGCGCAAATTGTTCGCGCAGCATCTCGAGCTGGTGCCGAAGGCTGGCATCGATCATCTCGTCGCCCATGCGAGCGACAAATCCACCGCGAAGCTTGGGATCGGTAGAAAACTGCGGACGCAGCTTTTTGCCGGTCATCGCTTCCAGCTTTGTCACAATCGCTTTTTGTTCATTCGGCGTGAGCGAAATCGCGCTTTCGATCTTCGCGCCCAGCACACCATTTTTCGCATCGAGCATCCGAAGGAATTCCTCGGCTGTGCCGAGCAGATATTCCGAACGCCCCTTCTTAATGAGCAGCGCGATCGCTTTCATCGTCACTTCGCCACACCGTTTGCCGAAGAGTTCGTTCAGCACCTTGAGCTTCGAGTCTGGAGCAATGACCGGACTGATGAGAAGCAGCAAGAGTTCACGCGAGCCGTGGATCGTCGCTTGCACATCGCGAAGATCTTCGGCGATGCGGTCCAGCTCGTTGCGCTCCTGGCCCAGTTCCATGATCGCTAATGCGTAGCGCGCGGCGACTCTTCGGTTCATATTCGTTTAGGCGGGTTGTGCGTTCAAATCGGTAATCATTTTTTCGATTACCTTA
>DASYAJ010000197.1:0-2102 GCA_036501405.1 Kapaibacterium sp. (SeqCode) | reverse complement strand
CGCCGAAGCGGGCTTCGAGGACCTCGATCTTTATGAAGAAGGCATTCGCAGTCTCGATCTCTATCCAAAATTTTTAGACGACCTTCGCGAGGATGTTGGCGATCTCGTTCCGGCAATCGATCGTTGCGGCGCACTGGTGTTAGCAGCAAATTCCGATGAAGTACGCGAACTCGACCGTCAATTCGAGTTCCGAAAACGAGCTGGCATTCCTGTGGAGCGATTAACAGGCGATGCTGCTCGCGAACGGGAACCGCTTCTCTCGCCGAAAGTGCGAGCAGCGCTCTGGCTCGAAGCCGATGCGCAAATCAATAATCGAAAACTGCTCCTTGCGTTGCGGGAAGCGTTCCTTCGTCGTGGAGGAATCCTTCACGAACATTCATCTATCTCCGAAATTGTCGTTCGAAATGGCCATGCTGTTGCCGTGCGTTCCGGAGGCGAAGAAGTTAAGGCCGGGAACGTTGTTATTGCAGCAGGGGCATGGTCGTCGAAGATCGGAGGGATCGAACCGCTTCCTGTGCGTCCCGTAAAAGGACAAATGATCGGTCTCAGGATGACTCCATCGGGCAAACTTCGCCAACCCGTGCGAACCCCGCGCGTATATATCGTTCCGAAAGACGATGGCCGTCTGCTCGTCGGTGCAACGGCGGAAGAAGTGGGTTTCGATCCGCGTGTGATTGCGGGAAATATTATGGAACTTCTTCATTATGCGTGGGAACTCGTTCCAGCCATTTATGAACTGGAAATGGAAGAAGTAATTTCCGGTTTTCGTCCGGCGACGCGCAACCATCGTGCAATCGTGGGAAGCTCGGAAATCGAAAATGTTTTTATCGCTACGGGTCATTGGCGGCATGGGATTCTCATGGCGCCGCTCGCAGCAGCCATAGTGATAAAAGCGATGAGACGACGCACACAAGAGGTCTTTGTATGACGAATATTATCATTGGCAACGAACAGATGAGAGTAAATGCATCTCGCGTTTCTGAATTACTTCCCGCGCTCGACCTTCCATCCGAGGGCCGAGGCATTGCCATTGCAGTGAATGATTCCATCGTCTCGCGTTCGCGCTGGCAGGAACATGAATTGCGCGATGGCGACCGCATTGAAATTGTGCGAGCCGTGCAGGGAGGATAATACAGTATGACGGATACACTAACAATTGCAGATCGGGAATTTCATTCCCGCCTCATTCTGGGAACGGCGCGCTATCCGAATCCGGAAACGATGCTCGATTCTATCGCGGCAAGCGGGACAGAAATGGTTACCGTTTCGGTGCGGCGGTACAATCTGGAAGATCAGTCGAGCGAAAGCATTCTGGGATTGCTGCGGAGCGGGGCGTTTCATATCCTTCCCAACACTGCCGGATGCTTCACCGCAAAAGAGGCGGTACTCACGGCGGAACTTGCGCGCGAAGCGCTCGAAACCAATTGGATCAAGCTCGAAGTCATCGGCGACGATGAAACGCTGATGCCGGATGTCGTGGAACTTCTCAAAGCCGCTTCGGAACTTGTTGCGCTTGGCTTTGTCGTCATGCCTTACACCAGCGACGATCCGGTGACTGCACGCAAACTGGCCGACATCGGTTGCGCTGCCGTCATGCCGCTGGGCGCACCGATTGGTTCCGGCGGAGGCATTCGAAATCCTGCTAATATTGCAATCATTAGGGAACTCGTTTCCATCCCCGTCATTATCGATGCGGGCATTGGTACAGCATCTCATGCTGCGCTTGCAATGGAACTCGGCGCCGATGCATTGTTGCTGAATACCGCAATCTCGCGAGCGGAACATCCCGCCCAAATGGCACGAGCAATGAAATTGGCCGTTGAAGCAGGACGCGCAGCCTATCGCGCGGGAAGAATTCCCGAGCGATTGATGGCCGAACGCTCCAGCCCGATTGGAGGCATGATTACTCATGCTTAAAGGGATCAGCAACTGATCGAAATGATGAGCGAACATGATTGATTTTCGATTATATGCTATCGGCGACCGAAGTAAAGTTCTCGATCTTCCTCGATTTGTTAAAACAGCATGCAATGCTGGACTCTGCGCGTTTCAACTCCGGGAAAAAGAGCTATCGGGTCGAGCGTTGCACACGTTAGCCATAG
>DASYAJ010000196.1:0-2026 GCA_036501405.1 Kapaibacterium sp. (SeqCode) | reverse complement strand
CGCGGCTTGGTGGAACAATGGCTTCGAACTCCGGCTCAGAATCTTGGCTTCGAATTGCGCTCGGGGTTCGTGACGCATAATTATGGACTTCCTGCGACCTTCGAAAATATCGGCGCGGAAGATAATACCTTGAACCGCTGGACCTTCTATGGGCCAGATTGCGCCGACACCTCGAAGCGTCCCTACTTTATTCTTTCGTATTCTCGCCTGAAATGACCCAAAAGTTTTGGCATCCGTGCATTCTTGGTGTGCTCATTCTATGCTCAACGAGTATTTCGTTCGCGCAGGGTTCGGCTTATAATGAGATTGGCTTTGGCACGCCGGTCCTTAGCGCGAATGCAGTCGAGAACGCGCTGAGCGGTGGCGTTGCCATGGAAGGCAGTCGTATGGTCAACGATATCAATCCTGCCGATTGGACGTGGCTTGCGCGCGCGCGGTTCGATGCATCGCTCTCCTACCAATACTACAACGCCACGGAGGGAACGTTAAACGACGTGCAGCAGAGCATTCAGTTCACGGGCCTTTCTTTCGGCGCGCCGATTTATGCGCCATGGCATGCCGCGCTGGCGCTCGGATATCTTCCGCTCACCGATGCTAACGACGAAGAAATCGTCCAGGATAATGTATCGACGCGGCAATACTACAACGAGGGCGGCACGAACATGGCATTTGTCGGACTTGCGGGACGACCGATTCAGGGCGTTACACTTGCTGCAAGGTTTGACTATCTCAGTGGAGACATCCGGCACAAGGGCGAAATCACCTTTGCCGACAGCGAGGCTGGTGGCGGAACTTTCGAAGCCGATTATTTTTATCGCGGCGTACGGCCGACCTTTGGTTTGGAACTTATCGGAGATTCGCTCGGCATTCCTGGCGTAACGCTTGGCGCTGTTTATAGTCTCGCAACAAGCCTGACTTCTACCTATGAGACGATTACGACGCCAACGATCTCGACGCTCGACACGGTGATCGATCAGCCGGGCGTAGGCCGATACCCCTCTTCGTTCGCTGCCGGGCTTTCGGTGCATTTGAGCCGGCGCTATCGAGCAGAAGCCGATTATTTTTCGCAAAACTTTAGTTCCGCTTCCGTTTATTCACCCCAGGCGATTGCGGGCGATACGAATTTGGGGGCAGGGAACCGGATTTCCATTGGCGTGGAACGCAAGCCGAACCTCAACGGCGAATATGGAATGTCGTTCGGGTTCGATCGCTGGGCAGTCCGGCTCGGGCTTTCCTACGCGACGCTGCCGATTTATCCCACTGGCTCGGGTGGCGTCCGTGAATTTTCGTTTTCGGCCGGCTTTGGAATTCCAATCAGTCTCGAAACGATGCTCAATCTTTCTGTTGTAGCCGGGCAGCGCATTCCCGTCAATACCGCAGATGCACCGAAAGAGACCTTCCTGCGTTTAGACGCTGACGTCAGTTTTTCCGAACAATGGTTCGTGCCGACTCAGAAGAAAGACTGAAGAAGTGCTGAGTGCGAAATGCTGAGTGCTGAGATGCGAACGTTTGGGTACGCTGCACTTTTTTCTTAGGATTTACTTACCGATTATTGTTAGTCATGACCATTGCCATTGGCAGCGACCACGCGGGATTTACCTATAAAGAAGCCGTCAAGGCGCATGTCACGGCGCTCGGTCATACGATCCGGGATTTTGGAACGAATAGCACCGCGCCGGTCGATTATCCCGATTATATTCGTCCGGCTGCCGAAGCCGTGGCGAGCGGGGAATGCGAGCGGGGAATCGTGCTGGGCGGATCGGGCAATGGGGAAGCAATGGTGGCCAATAAAGTCCGTGGCATCCGTTGCGGCTTGGCATGGAACGAAGACTCCGCACAGCTCATGCGTCAGCATAACGACGCGAATGTGCTCTCACTTGGCGAGCGGATGATGACGCAGGAAATGGCGCTGAAATTAGTGGATATTTTTCTTACGACGCCGTTCGAGGGGGGACGGCACATCGCCCGTATTCAAAAAATTGAACCTGTGCTGGAAGTATTGTAATCAGAATAATCAAATAAAACA
>DASYAJ010000195.1:0-4167 GCA_036501405.1 Kapaibacterium sp. (SeqCode) | reverse complement strand
CTGGTCCATACTTCACATTCCCTATTACCAATGGTATTATCACGGATGGCTCGCAACTTCAAATCCTTCGGTCTTCCAAAGGTATGCAAATCGCTTGAATGTTGAATTGAGGCGATTCTTAGACTCCACGTTCAGCTAATTCTATATTGTGCCCACCACTCAAGATATTGCCGCTGAACTCTCGCAGGAGCGCTTTGCGCTGACTGCGGTGCTGGAGTTCGCGCGGACGCTGACGCCGGACCTTGGCCCGAAGGAAATTCTCCGCAGCGCGCTCCATGCGATGATGGGGAAATCGCTCATATCGGAAGCGTTTGGTTACCTCGCAAAGGATGGGAACTTCGAACTCGTTGCCCGCGCCGGATTTGCTCAGAAAGAGGTGCCGGAATTTCTCGATTCGAAAGCATTCGATGCATTTCTGCTCAATCAGACACATCCCTACACCGCGCTCCCGCTTGTCGGAGCGGATGGGAACGGATACTTAGGATTGCTGGGTTTGGGGCGCTCGATGAATCCGAAACTGAGCGGGGATTCCGAGGCAACGTACCTTGCCTCGCTCGCGGCGCTGACCTCCATTGCGCTGACAAACGCGTGGCTGTTCGAAGGAGAAAAAGAAAGGGAACGATTAGAATCGGAATTGCGGCTGGCGCGAGATATTCAGGTGTCGCTCTTGCCACAGACATTACCGGAAATAGCCGGTGCCGAATTCGCAGCGCTCTCGCGGCCATCCGAGTGGGTCGGCGGCGATTACTACGATGTGATCCAACTGGACGATAGTCGTGTACTGCTCGCGATCGCCGATGTCGTCGGCAAAGGCGTCACGGCGGCGCTCACGATGTCCAACCTGCAAGCGGCCTTGCGGGCGCTCGTCATGTTGCTTCGGGAAGCCCATCTTTCGCTCATCGATGTCGTAAAGGAATTGAACCGCCTCATGTGCGAAAGCACCGCGCCGGAGCGATTCATTACTGCGGCATTTGGTGTGCTCGATGTTCGCCATCGCACCTACGAATCGGTCGTCTGCGGGCACCCGAATCCGATCATGGTCGTAAAGGGATCATGCACAACCGCGGAAAGCACCGGCATTCCATTAGGAATCGTTCCAACTTATCCTTACGATGTGTGCAAATATTCGCTTGCAGCGGGAAGCTTGCTCGTGCTCTATACCGATGGCCTTTCGGAGGCCGCTCATAATGGAAAACAACTCGGCGAACAAGGAATGGAACGAATGGCGCTCGATATTTCGAACGCGACCGGAAGCCTGCACGAAAGTTTGAAGAAAGCGGTCAGTTCGGAGCGAATTTCGATCGAAGACGATGTGACACTCGTTGCCGTGCGGCTGCTTGGATGACGATCTCAACCGTGAAAAATTTGTGCAAAAGAATAGTGAACTTTCATTCGCGAAAAGTTATTAGAGTGCCCTTACACCACTAAACCTCGCTTACGACACGTTCTATTTTTGCATGAACATTTCCTCCTATACTCACACCTGGTATGGCGCGCTCCTTTTTGTCATTGTGACAGGACACCTCACGATCATGTGTACATCGCTCTATTTGCACCGAATGCTCTCGCACCGCAGCGTGACGTTCCATCCGGCGGTGAGCCTCGCCATGCGTTTGTGGCTATGGATCTTCACGGCAATCGGCACAAAGGAGTGGGTATCGGTACACCGTAAGCACCATGCGTTTGTCGAGACCGAAGACGATCCGCACTCGCCGGTCATCCATGGGTGGGCGCAGATCCTTTTCTTGGGGCTGTACTATTATCGCAAGGCGTATAGCGATCCCGCGACGATTGAAAAGTATTCCAAAGGCTGCCCGGACGATGCGATCGAACGAAAGATATTCACGCCGATGAGATCCGCCGGCCTTTTTCTTCTCTTGGCGTTCGATCTTGCGATTTTTGGATTCGGTTATGGTAGCGCGGTATGGATCGGGCAGATTCTTTGGGTTCCGTTCTGGGCAGCGGGGATTGTCAATGGGATCGGACATACGCTCGGATACCGAAATTATTCGGTCGAGGATGCCAGCCGAAATATCATTCCCACCGGACTTCTGCTTTCGGGCGAAGAGCTGCACAACAATCACCACAAATTCCCATCGAGCGCGAAATTTTCCAAGCGCTGGTTCGAAATCGATATGGGATGGGGATATATTCAATTGCTGCGAGTATTTGGCCTTGCAAAAGTGAACCTTGTGCAACATGCGGTTCCCAACTTTAAGCAAGCAGCATTATCGGCCAAAGAAGCAGCAATCGAGAAGGTTCACGAAGCAACAATCGCCGCGAAAGATGCTGCCGCTCAAGCAAAATCAGCCGTTAAGGTGATGACGAAGGGGCCGGTGGGATCGGAGATTTAAATTCCGCTCACCGCGCCGCCATTTCAATTATGTCTTCATTATATCGCCCCCAATGATAGAGTGTCTCGGGATCGAAGTCTGCGTCATTTGGCCATTCGATAGTATGGAAATCGGTTTCCAATCGCACTTGTTTAAAAAAGAATGGATCGCGAAGCGGGGCAAAAAGCTTCCCGTATCGTATGGCGAAAGATCGATTTCCCGAACAAAACCATCTTCGAACGTGAGGCGCAGACGTGTTCGCCGGTAAGTTCGAAGCTACGGATAAAGTGTACTTCGTGAGTGTCGTTCATTGTTTGTAATGGCTCGATAGGCTCGGCCCAAGCCAAGACAAAGCGATGTTGACGTGTAGGCAATGAACCCACAATAACTCTTCGATCAGATCGATTCCATACGTAGCATAATGCTCTTGGAACTTCACATGAAAATGCGAACGATGGTGCCGGACGCTACTATCCCAAAACATCCGCATGATTATGCCCAGAAATCGGCTTATTTCAGCCCTCACACATCCAGATTCCGCACATACGTCGCGTTTTCTTCGATGAATTTGCGGCGGGGTTCGACGTTATCGCCCATCAGCGTTTCGAAGCGGTCGGCAGCGGCGAGCGCATCGCCGATGGATACTTGCAGCAGCGTCCGCGTTTCGGGATTCATTGTCGTGGACCACAATTGCTCCGGATTCATTTCACCCAAACCTTTGAATCGGCTCAAAACAATTCCCTTGAGCGGCTGTCCATCGAGTGACGGTGCTCCGTCCTGCATATCGCCATCGCCTGCTTCCATAACTTCTTCCTCTTCTTTTTTGCCGGACTTGAAGCGTTTCAAAATCTCGTCGCGTTCTTCGTCGTTGTAGGCGTAATGTTCCTGCTTACCTTTCTTGACTTTATATAGCGGTGGCTGCGCGATATAAATATGGCCCGCCTCGATCAAGTCCTTCATGTGATTATAGAATAGCGTCAGAATCAGCGTTCGAATGTGCGAGCCATCGACGTCCGCGTCAGCCATGAGGATCACTTTGCCATAGCGGAGCTTGGCAAGGTCCTGTTGTTCGCCAATGCCAACGCCCAGCGCGGTAAAGATATTTCGGATCTCCTCGTTTTCGAGCATCTTGTGCAAGCGAGCTTTTTGTACGTTTAAAATTTTGCCTTTTAAGGGAAGGATTGCTTGGAACCTTCTATCGCGGCCTTGCTTGGCGGATCCACCGGCCGAATCGCCCTCGACCAAATAAATTTCGCAATGCTCAGGATCGTTAATCGAGCAATCGGCCAGTTTGCCAGGCAAGGTGGAATTTTCCAGGGCATTCTTGCGGCGAACGATGTCACGCGCTTTGCGGGCTGCTTCGCGGGCTTCGGCGGCGCGGAGAACTTTTTCTATGATTCGCTTGCCGACCGGTGGGTTCTCCTCCAGGAATTGCGCAAGCTGCTCGTTCATGATGCTTTCGACAATTCCTTTTACTTCCGAATTGCCGAGCTTCGTTTTCGTTTGTCCTTCGAACTGCGGCTCTGGAACTTTCACAGAGATGATCACCGTCAGGCCTTCGCGAAAATCGTCTCCGGTCAGAGAAATTTTGTCCGACTTGACGAGATTGTTTTTCGTCGCATAATTATTCATCGTCCGCGTGAGCGCGGCCTTGAATCCGGCAACGTGCGATCCGCCTTCATGCGTATTGATGTTGTTCACATACGAAAAAAGGTTCTCCGTGAAGCCATCGTTATATTCAAAGCAGATTTCGACAGGCGTCGCTTCCTTTTCGCCTTCGATAAAGACCGGCTTGTGCATCGAAATTCGGGTGCGGTCGACGTGCTTCACGAAA
>DASYAJ010000194.1:0-2151 GCA_036501405.1 Kapaibacterium sp. (SeqCode) | reverse complement strand
GCCTTCGCATTCATGGCATTTCAAACAGCTTCATTTACTATTGAGTAATATGCCGCCTGTGATGGCACATCAAATTTTTTCCCTCGAAGCGAACCCTCCCGGGACAGGAAGTAATTGGAATCTTTTCGGCACGGGCGCCATAGCGGATACGAACTCCACTTGTTCGTTCAGAAGCATCGATACACAGTTCCATCAGTTCACCCATCCTGATTCGCTTGTTTCCTATGGCCTTCATACATCTTTCGATACTTCTACCGCAAAGGCTGAACATCTTCTCGAAACGCGTGCCCTTTCAACCTATCGCGCGAGTGTTTACCTTCGCGCGATGACGTATGAAGATACGATTGCAGATAAGTTCCTTTATCGGAAGCGTAATTCAATTACCGGTGTGACCTATTCGTGCAATCCCAACGGTTCGAAAGGCGGCTTCGACGATAGCGTGAAGAAAATGATGACCACGATGCATGACACCTTGAGCGCGCATCATGACCTTCCCTACGAGGAGAAGGTGAGCGATACCGGTCCATCGGAAGGCGGCTATAGCGGCTGTTTATCGATTCCGTTCATGGCATATTTCGATTATATGGGAAGTGCGGACAGTATCTATTTGCACTGGCACCAGAACGATATATTCGGTCGTCATGCGGTTCATTTCCGTCGGAACCGGATGTCGTTCGATGGGAACCCCCCGTCCATCTATGAAAGCGAGAATGGCGGTTTTGGAGCCGGTCCATTTCCAGGGGATTACGTAGCCAAAGGTTTTCCGTTCCCGTCAGACTCAATATGGCCAGCAACCGGGGATACGAATATGGGGTTGGAGATCGTTCGGCCGGTTCACGGCGCCGACCCCCTGAAGGCCTACAGGTGCTACGATTCACTTTGTGGCGGATTTGGAATGCTCAATGCCTTATCGGCCGATGCGATCGTTGCAAAACAGCACCCGACAAATAAGCGGTTTGCCATCGATTGCAGCGTACAAGGATGGGGATGGCTTCCCACGACATTTGTTTGGGATACCGTGCTGAAAGTCGATAGCATTTGGAGTAGCGGAACGTTAGTGCATGTAAATATTCTCTACGATCATCGGCTGGCCAATGCTCACTGGATGTTTCAGCCGATTCGAACAGGGTCTTATATTCATACGAATGACACGGTTCACTATTATGAAGTGTATCGTAATTTCATCCAGAGTCTCTCGCACTATGAGGAACGTCCATCCTCACCCGAAGAACTCTCTGGCATCATGTATGGTGCCATTGCGGCAGGTGTCACTGCCTTCAATGTTGCTCAACCATTCGATGATGCTGCCGTGGGCAATTGGAATGAAACGCCGGTTCCGAGCGCAGCCGATACAACTGGAATTGGGACTCCAGGAATATGGGGAATTCGCCCCATTACGTTCGCTGGATCCTGGTGGGACACTCTTGGAAACCAGACTCAGATGCTGACACATGGTTATAACTTCGGTCATCAATATACTCCCTATGGCACGGGGTGGATTTATACTCTGTATTCTGGCGCGATAGGAGCTGATCGATGGACAGTTGCTGACACGAACGACGCCAACGGAAATCTTCCTTATTTTTATCTCGGCTATTCGAATACCTGGCGAGCCTACAAACAAATTGTCGAACGAATTAACCAAATTTACGACTCCACTAACGGACGGATTACACCTCATCCGTTGCGCTACATGGAATGGGTGAACCATTATTCCAGAGGGTTTTGCTTTAATCCCTCTTCTCGCTTGTATTCGCCAACAGATAATTCTACGGACCAGGAGTTTGGCGTACCGTTACCCACCACGGATTCGATTACGGAGGCAAACGCTTTTCTGAAAATCGATAGCACCGTACCGGTGAAACGCTGGGCTTCCAATGGCGGAACGAATTATATCGACAGCACCGGCGGAGAACACGACAGCACTTGTTATGTCGATGTCGGCCTGTTTCTCGATTCCAATGCTTCGTATCGGAACTACGCCGCCATGATTGTCAATACTCGGAGTTATCCCGCCATCGACACGGCCTACCATTCTTTTTTCAATGCAGGAATGCAAAGAAAGGACAGTTCCGCTTCGTTATTTGGCGACATCGACGTTCGGAAGGTGTACATGAAGCTCGACGTCTCGAAAACGAATACGACGTTCGC
>DASYAJ010000193.1:0-1556 GCA_036501405.1 Kapaibacterium sp. (SeqCode) | reverse complement strand
TGCAGGGGATGGAATCGGCTTGGACAAGCAATTGCAAAAGACGGGCGTTAACGCTTTTTACTTCGCCGACTAACCCGAGATCGATGCGGCGGCCGTCTTCGGATTGGAGATAGGCTTTTTCTGCGAAGAGGACATTGCTGGAGAGCGCGTGCAGGCCCATGGCTTCGCACCCCTGGACCTGGATAAAATTGACGATGAAGCGATTGATCTGATTGCAGAGCACATGCTCGGCGATGGCGAGGGTGCGCTCGTCGGTATAGCGGCGGCCCTGGACCCATTGGGGAGTGAGGCCGGCTTTTTCCATGGCGTCGTTGATGGCTTTCCCGCCGCCGTGCACGAGGACCGGCTGCATGCCGACGTAGTTCATGAAGACGATGTCGGTGAGGATGGCGGCGAGGGCGGCTTCGTCGTCCATGATCGAGCCGCCGACTTTGACGACGACGATCTTGTTATGGAAGCGCTGAATGTAGGAGAGCGCTTCGACGAGCGCTTCGGCTTTGGAGATTGCTTGTTCGATGGCCATAAAAAAGTTCTGAGTTCTAAGTGCTAAGTTCTAAGTCAAGAAGCGGCTGGATGCAAAACTTAGAACTCAGAACTTAGAACTTAGAACCGAATCTTGTTACAATGCAAAAACATGCGTTGTGTGATGTGCGTTATTCTCGTGGGGATGGTGGTCGGATGCACGACCACGCCGGCGGATTTGCGCAAGAGCGATGCGAGCGTGCAGATTCCGGCGATGGAGCGATCGGCTCGCCGAAAAGATCTGGCGTCGGAGAAACAGATGGTGCAGAACCTGGGGTCTGATGACCCGGCGATTCGATTTTATGCTATTCAGAGCCTGTATCGTCTGACGGGAAAGACGATGGGGTATAAATATTATGATGATGAATTGGAGCGCGCGCAAGCGATTATTAAATGGGAAGAATGGCTGAAAGATCGGGATAAAAATTCGAAGAACGAAACTCGAAATTCGAAACAAATACAAAATTCTAATGTTTCAATGATCCAAACCAATACGAGCGATGGTTTGGAATTTGGAATTTCTCATTTTGAATTTGTTTCGGATTTCGTATTTCGAGCTTCGGATTTCGTTTGATCCGAACGCTTAATTTGCACGGGAGCGCCGAGTGGTCTTGCGTATCAATGGCGATGGGTCGGTCCGGAACTTCGAGCTCCGCTGCGATGCCAATACTGCTGCCCTGGCGGAAGCGCGGCTGAACGTTGAAAAATTCGCGGGCGGGTGCGGATTTGATGAAAAGGCGGTTGCTGACATCGGCCTATGCGTCAATGAAGCGATGGCCAATGTCATCCGCCATGCTTATGGCAATCAGACGGGCAAGGCGATGGTGCTCACCGGGGAATTTCGCGACCGGTCACTGAAGCTGCGACTGCGCGACTGGGGCAGCGGGGTGAATCCTACCGGCATGGAGAAAAAACCTGATCCCACTCGGCCGGGCGGACTGGGGCTGGTCTGCATGCGGCAATTGATGGATGAGATGAAATTTCTGCCGCAGAGTCAGGGGATGATGCTGGAAATGATTAAAAAAATCAGAGAG
>DASYAJ010000192.1:0-1987 GCA_036501405.1 Kapaibacterium sp. (SeqCode) | reverse complement strand
ATGAAGTGTTTTCTTACAGCATGAAAATTATGAATTATGAATTTCTGAAGTGCGAAATTCGGCTGTATTCCGCATAGTTAATGAACTCGCGATTCCCCCCGCACGGAATTTTAGTTTTTATGTAGAAAGTCATGGGGTTATCTGAAAACAGTTCTTTGAAAAAATAGAGGTCAGAAATTTATCCAGGGATGGGTCCGCCGCTATTGGGGACGAAATTCGGCGCGCTATCGTTGAGGTTTCGAATCCTAATCGCCACACTATCGGCTACGAAACGTGAATACCAAAGAGATCGGAATGAACGGGAAAGCATCCACAAATGGCCACGCGGACGTCCGCACCACGCGCCTAAATAGCTCGGCATCTTCCTTCGAAGAGAGCAAGGAGTATCAGGAGGCGTACCTTCTGTGGAAATCGCAGGCGGAGGCTTCGCCGGAAACGGGG
Organism: Kapaibacterium sp. (SeqCode); assembly: GCA_036501405.1. Lineage (GTDB taxonomy): Bacteria > Bacteroidota > Ignavibacteria > Palsa-1295 > Palsa-1295 > PALSA-1295. The sequence continues at coordinate 1,546 of DASYAJ010000192.1, read as the reverse complement.
ATGAAGTTTACCACGCTTTCGGGGAAGGCGCTGGATACGGTCTACGCTCCTGGGGAACCACCCCCCGCCCCCCGCCTTGAAAAGGCGGGGGAGTTTGGTGTGGCGAGGGAGTTTTTGGAAGACATTGGTTTTCCAGGACAGTTCCCTTATACGCGAGGGATTCATCCGAATGGTTACCGCGGAAAAATCTGGACGATGCGGCAGTTCGCGGGGTTTGGAACTCCGGAGGATACGAACGAGCGGTTCAAGTATTTGCTGGCGCATGGTCAGACCGGTCTTTCGACGGCGTTCGATCTTCCGACGCTGATGGGCCGCGATGCGGACGATGCGTGGAGCGAAGGCGAGGTCGGGATTTGCGGCGTCGCGATAAGTTCTTTGAAAGATATGGAGACGCTTTTTGCGGGCATACCGCTCGGCGACGTTTCCACGTCGATGACGATTAATTCCCCGGCGGCGATGATCTTCGCTTACTACTTATGTGTAGCGGAAAAGCAGAACGTTCCGTTCAACAAATTGCGTGGAACTTTGCAGAACGACATTCTAAAAGAGTATATCGCGCAGAAGGAATTTATTTATCCGCCGGAACCTTCGATGCGGATTATCACCGATATGATCGAGTATTGCACGGCGGAAGTTCCGCAGTGGAATCCGGTTTCGGTCTCGGGGTATCACATTCGTGAAGCGGGTTCGACCGCCGCGCAGGAACTGGCTTTCACGCTGGCCGATGGATTTTCCTATATCGAGCATTGCATCGAGCGGGGAATGGATGTGGATGCTTTCGCTCCCAGAATTTCGTTCTTTTTCAATTCGCATATCGACTTCTTCGAGGAGATCGCAAAGCTCCGAGCGGCCCGCAGAATTTATGCACGTCGCATGAAAGAGAAGTATGGCGCGAAATCGGCGAAGTCGATGACGTTAAGGTTCCATACGCAAACAGCGGGGTGTTCGCTAACGGCGCAGCAGCCGGAGAACAATATCGTCCGCACGGCTTACGAGGCGCTGGCTGGAGTTCTTGGGGGAACGCAATCGCTGCATACGAATTCGATGGACGAAACGTTGGCGCTGCCGAGCGAGAAAGCGGTGAAGATCGCGCTGAGAACGCAGCAGATTTTGGCGTATGAAATCGGCGTGATTAATACGGTGGATCCGCTGGGTGGCTCGTATTTCGTCGAGGCCGAAACCGATCGTTTGGAACGCGAAGCGAATGCTTATTTCGATCAGATCGATGCTTTGGGCGGGGTGATACCGGCAATCGAAGCGGGATTTTTCCAGCGCGAAATTGCGGACGCGGCGTATCGGTATCAGATCGAGCTGGATAAGAAGGAGAAGTTTATCGTCGGTGTGAACGAATTTGTGGAAACGGGCGAGAAGATCGATATTCCGATCCTGCAGATTTCTCCGGAAGTCGAAAAAGTGCAAAAGAAGAAACTGGCAGAAGTTCGCGCGAACCGTTCCCAAGTTTCAGTAGAAGCATCGATCGAAGAAATTCGTGCTGCCGGATTCGGGCATACGAACCTGATGCCGGTACTGATTAAAGCGGCTCGGA
>DASYAJ010000191.1:0-8179 GCA_036501405.1 Kapaibacterium sp. (SeqCode) | reverse complement strand
AACGCAGCCGCTCATCAAAAGCGCGATGGGAATGGTTCTCGTCCTGACCGGATTGCCATTTTATTTTTATTGGCGATGGAAACGGCGCGCAGAGAATTCGAACGGGGCGGGAGCGTAGTCCGCGAACTTCCTGTTTCTTGGAGCATGAAAAAAGTCCTCTTTCTCATTCTTGTGATGCCGTGCGTCGGATTTGCGCAGGGCGGCATTGGCGTGAAGCCGCGCACCGATCTCGTCATGCTTTCCGCTATCGCACGCGATTCGCTTTCGGACCTCGCTTATTCCGAAATTTTGGATTTGAAGCGATACGCGGAAACGAATAATCTCGATAGCGCCGCTCTGCTCATTGCCTACAAGGACTCAGGCAATCTTTATACACACGCGGTGAACCTTTCGAATCCGGTGGAGCGCGCCTATGCTTCGGACATGCTGCAAAAGATTGCGAAGCTTTTTAACGTTTATGCGGATATGACGAAGCGGTACTACACCGTCTATAAAACGACGGAAACACCATCGGGTCAAAAACATATTTATCAAATCGGGCACGGCAGCGGCAAAAAGCAAGTGACGAAATCCTGGGTGTTCTATCCGATTGGTGGGAACATGCTGCTGGGAAGTTTTTAATCGATGCTTCTCGGAATCGTTCTTTCGATCGTGGCTTCGCTTGCGCAGGTGAGCGGCGGATTGCTTGTCCAGCGAAAAAAAGTCTGGCCGCAGGCCTTCGAGGGCACGCTGCTTGCACTCGGCGCTGGATTTCTGCTTGCCTTAGCGTTCTTGGAGCTGATCCCTGGAAGCTTGGAACTAACCAATCGGAATGATTTTGCGCTGCTCGCAATGCTGATTGGGTTCAGCGCGCTCCATTTCTTCGAACATATCCTTGCAGGCCACATGCACTTCGGTGAAGAGACGCATGAGGAATCGGCATTAGGAACGCACTCGCTTTTCGGAGCGATTGGCGGTTTGGCAGTCCATGCCTTTTTTGATGGCATGTCGATCTGCGCCGCAGCCGAAGCGCGATCGTCAATCGGGGTGCTCGTGTTCGTTGCGGTGCTCTTGCATAAGATTCCCGAAGGGCTGACCGTTGCCAGCGTCATGCGTGCCGGCCACAAGGGCAGCCTGGCCGAGCGGCGTGCAACATGGCTGCTTCCGGCCAGCACGTTGGTCGGAGCCTTGTTCGTGACGCTCTTCGTCTCGATCGATACCCGATTTATCGGCTTCCTTTTTGCATTCAGCGCGGGCAGCGCCGTTTATGTCGGTGCGGCGGATCTGATTCCAGAAATCAATCGCCGCGCGGACCATGGCGGTTCGTTCCTTCGGGGGCGCAGCGCTCCAATTTTGGTGTTTCTGGGAATGCTCCTCTTTTGGATCGGGGCACATTTCCTCAATCGTGTTGCCGGACTATGAGAACATTTCATCGTATTCTTTTCCTTTGCTTCATCGTCGTATTTGCGGGCATCGGCTGCAAACGAACTGGAACCATTCCCATGTCCATGGATACCCTCCAGCCGCTCGGCGATTCTATTGTACAGCAAAAGCAGGATACGTCGCGCATCTCTGACACGACAGCGCCCCCGCTGCCTCCGATGGCGAAAGCAGTGGACCCAGCGCAGTTGCAGGCATTCCTTCCCTCGCTTCCCGGATGGACCCCGCAAGGAGAAATTCAGAAAGAGATTCAGATCCGAGATAACTTCAATCGCTCTCGCGTCTCAGAAACTTATGTTAACGGACCGAAAAAACTGAAGATCCAGATTGACGATTTTGCTTACGTTCCCGCGCTCTACGCGCCGTGGGCACCGTTCCGTGGTAACTATTTGGAAGATAATAACGACGAGCGTACTGAAACGACGACTATCGCGGGATATCACGCCGTGCAATCGGCCATGAAAAAACTGCAGCATGTTGAAATGACAGTGTTTCCCGGCAATCGGTATGTAGTCACGATTGCAGAGGATAGCACGAATGACATCAATGAAGCCCGGCAGATTGCACAATCCATGAATTGGAAAGGACTGGAAGCGCTGCAGTGATTATCCTCTCCATTTTCGGAACGGTTCTCTTTCTTTTTTCGACGCTTTTCTTTTCCGTTTTATCGGTCCTTGCCGCCGTACTCGATAGAAGTGGAAGGGCATACCTATGGGTCGGCAGAACGTGGAGCAAGTCCGGATTACTGTTTTATGGCACTCGCGTCCGAGTAGTGGGAACGGAAAATATCGAAGCCGGAAAGAATTACGTTTATGCCGCCAACCATTCGAGCTACATGGATATTCCCATCCTGCTTGGAATGATTCCCGATAATTTGCGCCTGACCTTACGCAGCTCGCTGACACGCATTCCCATCTGGGGCTGGGCATTGCTCACCGGACCATTCCTTATCCTCGATCGCACAAATGCGGCGAAAGCAAAAAAAACGATCGATACGGCGATCGAACGCATTCGCGATGGCGCGTCCGTCTTGTTTTTTCCGGAAGGAACACGAACTGCGACCGGCGACATGCAGCCATTCAAGCGCGGCGCATTTCATTTGGCGCGGGAAGCGCGGGTTCCGGTCCTGCCCGTGGCCGTCATTGGTTCATACGACATTTTACCCCGCAATAAATGGCTCCCGAAGTGGGGTCAAAAAACGGAAATTCGTATTGGATCTCCCATCTATTCGAATCTTATGGAACCGGAACGAAAGGATGAAATCCGCTTGATGGAAGAAACCGAGCAAAGCGTCCGGGCCTTATTACGGTAACTATTTATTGGCGGTGACCAAGATGGAATCGATCCCGTAACTATTCGATTCGATGAGAATCGTTGCATGGCTCGTGCCAGCAGGAAGTTTCGAGGTGTCGATTGTTATCGGAACATCCGTTTTATCACCGCTTTGATAAGTGGGGAATGTCAGCCACGACGCAGTAGGATAGACGGAGTCGGACCACCAGAAAGGGCAGGTGCAAGAATGCGTGATCGAGATTGTCGAATCGGTGGAATGGAGTGAGAACGCAATCGCATTCGGAACGATAATCATGTGTTCGCTCGCAACGGGCGGAGCGACCGAACAGGCGGACAATGCGAAAGCGAAGACGACGAATAGAACCCACTTCATCAGGGCTTTTTTTGTTCGGGTTTTGGGGGGCCGACCGCACCAATATCGAAAAAATTGGAATCGGTTTTGCGAATGCGCCGTCGGCGACGTTTTTTCCGTTTCAGGTAATAGAGACCGTGGTTCAGCGCAAGCGTCAGAATAAACGGCACGGCAAAGGATGCAATGGTCAAGCGCATTGCACTCGTATCGTTCGCAGTAAATTGCCCAAGAAAAATCTGATGACAAATTTCGGTGAAGATCAGGCCGCCCGCAAGAGAAAAAATCCAGAAATAGGGCTTCAGATAATGTTGATAATAAAAAAGCCCGCACAACACTCCGAAAAACAGGCCGATGAGGCCCGTACTCACGCCATCAGGCAGCGAGAATTCTTTACCACGGAGGAGCAAAAAGGCAATCATGGTGCGATGATCGAATTGCAATGATCGAACGGTTCTAATCTATAACCTTAATCTATAAGCTTAAGTACGTGAAATCTGTTCCGCCTCCAGGATTTCTTGCTCGCTGACCAAAAGCTCCCGGACCGATTCCTCGCGTGTCGTCGAAAGACGAGGCAGTTTTCGGATGAATAGAAACGCCGGAATCGCGAACGCGACGAGAATAACGGCATTGACCTGGAAGGAAGCTGCGACGCCATATTCGGAGGCAATCCATCCGGCCAAAAGCGATCCGAAAGGGTAAAGTCCGGCAAATGCGAACGAATAAATACTCATCACGCGGCCGCGCAGTTCGTCCGGCACGCGCTGCTGCAAAGTGGAATTTGCGGTAATGAAGAATGTGATAATTCCCCATCCGATCAAGACCAGAAGGATGACGGCCTGCGGAAGCGTTCGAGCGAACGAAGCGCCCAGAAGCGAGAGGATAAAAACTCCAAGCCCGATAAACAGCATTTTCCTTCCATCGAGCCGTCCGGCAAAGGTCGCCTGCGTTAAGGCGGCAAGCAATGCTCCCGCTCCGTTTGCAGCGAGTAGTGCGCTATATTCTGCCGATCCGCCGGAAGGTAAATTTCCCGCTACCACAGGTAAATTCACCGAGTAACTCCAGCCGAACAGTGTCATGCCGATCACGAGAAACATCAGGGTGCGAAGCTGAGGAACCCGATAAAGATAAATGATTCCTTCCATCATGGCAGCGAGTCTGGAACCCTCTCTGATCGCTCTGGGGATTTCCGGCTTATCGAAGCGCATCATCAGAAGACCGATAATCACGGCAATGTAGGAGATGCCATTGAGAAAAAAACACATGTCGATCGAAAGCGCGAAAATAATATAGCCCGCAAACGCCGGACCCAGAAGCCGAGCCGCATTGAAGATCGCGGAGTTCAGTGCAATCGCATTGGTAACGTCCTCTTTGCTCGCCATTTCGACAACAAATGCCTGGCGTGTCGGCATATCGAAGGCAGTGATAATTCCCAAAAGGAGATTGGCGATGCCGATGATAATAACGGTCGCGCTGTGCGTCCAGATGGCAATCGTCAGCAAAATCGCTTGCACACCCGCGGCTATCTGCGTGATAATCAGGATGCGTCGTTTCGGTTTTTCATCGGCGACGGTGCCGGCATAAATGGATAGAAACAACACCGGAACTGTGCTCAGAAAGCTCATAATGCCGAGCATCATGGCGCTTTTCGTGATCGAGTAAATCAGCCAGGAAAGCGCCGTGTTCTGCAGCCAGGTCCCAATCACCGAGATGAACTGCCCAATAAAAAACAACCGATAATTGCGATGACGAAGCGAACGAAACGTTCCGTATGCAACGTGACGCCAGAGCGTCCGAGTAGGGGCTTGTTTGAGCTTATCCCATAAAAGCAGTAAGGTGGTCTCGCTTGGCACTTAAACCGTGTACGCTAAGTACAAACAGCGGTTTCTTTCGCGAGAGGATTTAGGTTCCCAATGGCCGTACTCGGATCGGAAATAACGCGTTGAAATCGCTCGATCAGTTCCGTTCCTTTCCATCGTTCGCCGACCGCTGTTTCGGTTCCAATCAGATCGAGCGCATGGGCCAATTTATAGAGGCCAAGTTCCATGCGATACTGCTCCTTCGGTCCGCGCCCGAAACGGTAACGCCAATCGATCATCGTAAACAGGGGGAACCAGGTGTAGCCGAGGACGGGAATCCCTTTTTCGCGCAATTCTTTTACCGTCATCACCGATGTGGAGAGCCATTTCGCACGCAGTTCATCCGATCCGAAAGCGCTGGTTTCGGTGATCATAATGGGGCACTGATAGCACGTATGGAGGTCGTGGATCATCGTTCCGAATCCGGCGCCATCTTGTTCATGCGCGCGATAGGCAAGGCGGCCGCGCGCATCGATGTACAATTGCCGCGTGGACCACTGCGGATAAAAATTGAGTCCCAAAATCTCGAACGGTCTTCCCCGGTCCGTAATTTCTTTGACTTCATGGATCGATACGCCATTGCGAATAAGCCACGCATTCAAGGGGTGGTCCCGGACCAATCTGCCGGAAAGCAGATCGAGACAAAGATTATCTTTGTGGGTATCTTCCAATGCAAGCTGCTTAAGTTCATCGCTTGCCGCCCGGCTGAGACCTGTGGCTTCGACATGGACCATTACGGATTCGGGATCGACTTCTTTAATAGCGTCAATCGTGTTTTGAATACCGCGTGCAAGCTGCAACATGATACGAATGTATCCGGCGTCGCCGCGCAGGTACGGAGGCCAGACACCGCGCTTGCCGCACCATAAGGCATTTACGACAGGCTCGTTCAACGGCGTGTAATACCGGACAAGCGATCGGTAATGCTCTGCAAATGCTTTGGCATATTGTGCGACGAACAACGGATAATCCTTATTGGCGAACTCTTTGTGTACCCATGGTGGACACCCGTAATGCATGAGGTCGATAATCGGTATAATTCCCAGTTCCTCGACGATAAAAGGAATGACCTGATCGGTCCAGGACCAATCGAACTTTCCCGGTTCGGGTTCCACGCGATGCCAGGGAATGCCCCACCGGATGGCTTGAAAACCGATATTTTTTGCAAGCGAAAGGTCTTCGCGCCAGTGATCGTAATGTCCGAGCAATTCATATTCATCGAGCGAACGATGCCCCTTCCTTCTTTGGACAACGAACGTATCTTCAATGCCGGTAGCCCAAACGAACTGTTCCGGCCGATGCCCGAAAATTTCCCTTCGGGCATCGCCGTTCTTCTCGGCGCTGCTTTCGGCAGCGAAAGTTGGAGCGTGCGTTTCTCCATTCTCCACATTATCGGATTTGACAGGTTGAATGAGATCGTTCATCACAGTTTCTGCACCTTTTTACTTTGATCTTTACGGGCGGGAGAGGGTTCCTCTTCGGTCGTGGGGCCGTGGACGATCAGGTCGTTTCCGATAAATTCCATTCGATCGATTGCCATCATGCGCTTGCCATCCCGCCAGAGGTGATAGACGCAAAACAATTCCCGATCGTCAGGTCCCACAACAACGGAGTTATGTCCTGGCCCGAGTACTTTTCCAGGAATGGTTCGCAGGATTGGCCGTATTTGGGTTCCATCTGCGTGCTGCGCCCACTCATGCCCAGGCATAATCTTTTCGCTCGTCGCATAACTAACGCCATAAGTTTCGTTTTGCCAATTGCCGCCGGAGAACATCTGATAATAAATCCCATTGTGCTTCAGCACAAATGGTCCTTCGACGGTATGCCACTTCACTCCGCCTTTCGATTGCCGTTTTGGATCGTACACTTGCCATTCGTATTTCGCGCGGGTAACGGGAGCCGATTTTCCTTCAAGTCGCAACGGATTCATCATCCGATCTACGACAGTTCCTGTGCCGATATGCGTGTGCGAGAGGAAATCGGTCGCATAAAATAAATAGCGCGAGCCATCGTCGTCGAGAAAGACATGTGGATCGATGGCAAACGCTTCGTGTGTTAGTTCGACGCCGCAGTCCTCGAATGGCCCTTGCGGTTGCAGCGCATGCGCAGCTCGGATGTGCATCGTCTCTTCATTGCCGACACTATAATAGAGATGAAAACTGCCATCGTTTTCTCGCGTGACTTCGGGCGCCCAATAACATGGAAAATCACCCGCAAGCGGAGCCATTGCACTTCCGCGATAATTCCAGTGTACGAGATCGGTGGAATGAATAATCCCGAATACGCCACCATCGCTTTGAAAACCGGTGCAATAGCCCCAGTATTCCTCGCCACACTTTAGAACGAAGGGGTCGGCGAAATCGTGAGGATAAACCGGATTGCGATATGGCATTGTCGAATTCTCTGCGATTGTGGATGAATCTGCGCTCGAAATGTAAGCGAATGCTGTTCCATGTGACGGAGCGTCAAGATTATTGCGTATTTTTGTAAGAAATCACTCAAAGCAGTATGTATTCAAAGTTCATTTTTCGGAATCTCATTATCGTCACATTCTTTGTCATGGGCGTTTCTTCCTGCACTAAGCGGACGGAAGAAACATCTGCCGATACGATGCACACGCTTATGCTGGTGCCCGCGCCTCACCGGGCATATCCCAATGCTTCGCTCACGATTGTCGAGCCACGCGAAGGACAAATCCTGAAGCAGGGAGATTCGGTGCGCGTGGTGATGGAAGTCGCCGGTGCGACACTCGGCGTTCATACCGATGCCGATAGCACGCTTGGCATCGCGTATTCCAAGCAAGGCCAGCATGTCCATGTCATCGTTGACAATAAACCTTACATGGCGAATTATAAAAACGGCCAGCCGTTCGATATTGGCGTTCTTCCGGCCGGTGTGCATACGATCCGCGCGTTCCCTTCGTTTTCCTGGCACGAAAGCATCAAGTCGCCCCATGCTTTTGCAACCCGAACGTTTTATGTCGGAGCATCGAAGGACACGGCGCTTGCCAATAATCTGAATGGTCCGCTTCTGACCTATTCGCGGCCGAAAGGGACCTACATGGGACAGGAGGATTCTGCCGTGCTGCTCGATTTTTATGTCTCCAATGCCACGCTTGGCGATAGTAGTTATAAAGTGAACGTATGGATCGACAGCACCAAAATGCCTGCGATCTTAACGTGGCAACCGTATTTTATCAAAGGGCTTTCGAAAGGCAAGCACCACATCAAGCTGGAACTCGTCGCGCCGAATGGTTCCA
>DASYAJ010000190.1:0-3201 GCA_036501405.1 Kapaibacterium sp. (SeqCode) | reverse complement strand
CTTGGGAATGCAACTGAGCATTCTTGGAACAATGCCATGGCAATCGGCGCGGCATTCCGATTTTATCTTCAGCACATTTTTCGAGCATATCTACGGGCATACCGCCGCAATCGTTGCGACAGTGCTTATTCTCATCATTGCCGCAGCCTCGCTTTTTTCGGCAATGCTCGGATATTCGCGCATTCCCTATGCAGCCGCGAAGGATGGAGCTTTTTTTCGAATCTTTGCGCGCGTGCATCCGAAGGAACATTTCCCAACCGTATCGCTCCTTGTGCTCGGAGCGATTGCTTTCATTTTCAGCGTCTTCTTCAATAGAATGAGCGAAGTCATCAGCGCGGTGCTTGCGATGCGTGTGCTGGTGCAGTTCATCGGGCAAACAGTCGGGCTCATGCTCTGGCACCGCAATCGTGAACATGTTCGCTCGCTTCCTTTTCGGATGCCCCTGTTTCCAGTTCCCGCCATTCTTTCGATTCTGATCTGGCTTTTCGTGTTTTATTTCACGGGACTCACATTTATCGTCAGTGCCTTAATTGTCATCGGAGCCGGAGTAATCGTCTATTTTGTTTGGTCGAAAATAAAGAAGGAGTGGCCCTGGAACACGCGCCCCGTTCTGGTCAAAAATTAGTCCCTCTGGGACATTGAACGAAAACGGAGCGTTTTCACCTCTCTTTAAGAATGCTTTTTTTACGGCGAATAATATGGCTTGCACTCTTCGTCCTGCTCTGCGCGGAGGCGGTTTCGCACGCGATGCAGGTACAGCGGCCCGTCCAGAAGCTCACGCAACAACAAGCAGCGAGGCTTATAACCAAACCGGCGACGATCGCGAAATCAAAACCTGCCCAGCGTCATACGCCGGTATCCACGCATATTCATCCGAAGCGAAATACCAAACGGCATTCCATTTCGACCACCATTATTCGCGGACGTTCCTCGCGCAACTCCATTATCCGTTCCCATCGGACAGCGATGGAGGAAAAATCCGGAAGCGTCACGCTCGATGTCGAGATCGGCAAGCCCATCGTTTCCTCTGCCGGAGTCTCGGTTGCCAATGCTCCGGCGGGAATGAAGTTTTCGCGGCTCGCTTGGTCCGGACTTACGCGCGTTCCGGCTGGCGTATTGCTGCGCAAAGCTGAACAAGGCACGGAATATCCTCTGATGCAATTTACCTTCGCCATTCCGGCGAACGCAACCGGCATTACACCGATCCTAAAACCCACACGAAGCGCAGCGTTGGGACCGCTTAATTTCGTTCCGATCCTCTCAAAAGGAAATGGCGCGCGAACGTATGCTGTGAATGCCGCGATACCCGCCATCTCGGTCAGCAAACCGAAAACGTTCCGTTCGCTGCGAATGGTGACGGTCACCCTCCCGCTCGTGACAACTGGCAGCGCAGGATATTCAGCGTTCGAAGCATTCACCGTTGGAATCGATTTTAACCTGACGGGAACGCAAACACCTCCCTCATCGCCGGATCCACTCTATGCCACGCTGAATGCGCACCTTGTCGTCAATGCGCCGGACCTGCCTGCCTTTGCGGTTCCCATGCGAACGAAGCGTCCGGCCGCGCCAGCTCGTACAAAATCGCTCCTTACGACAAGCATTCAACAAAGTTCCGATTCCGTCACAAGCTGGATCGATACGAACGCCGCCTATGTACGATTGGCGGTTACGCGCAATGGACTGTATCGCGTGAACGCGAGCGATCTCGAACTTTCTGGCTTTTCGCTTCAAAATTCAAGCTGGACGGCCCGGAATCTTCGCTGCTTCAATCGGGGCGTCGAAGTTCCTTTGTGGATCGATTCCGATGCTTCGGGCCATATCACCGGAATTGAATTTTACGGTGAGCATTTGCACGGGTTCCCGCTCCCGCAGATACAACAAATCTATACCCTCTCCTACGATTTCGAGCCCAATGGATCCCATTCCGAATACTACAATGTCGCTACCGATACCAATGTTTATTGGCTTACAACGTCCGGCGGCGATACGCTTCCACTGCGCTATATCGGCATTGCACCCTCTCCTCAAAACGCGCCGAACATTGTGTCGGGAACCGTTCTGCTCCACCACGAGAAGGACTTAGTCTACTATCCCGGTGATCCCGTCCAGGACCAAACCTATACATGGAACGCGACGGAGTGGGTCTCGGGGGAGCGATTCATTTGGAAATTAATGCATGGAACGCAAGACAATGACGCGAACCCCGATAATACGCATTTTGCCGACACTTTCTTTGTCAGCAAGCTTCCGGCGGATCCAGCCGGCAAAGTGGCAACGGTGAGCTTTCTCTTTCGCGGAGCGACAATGAAAGGAACGGGAGTGCATACCGTTCGCGCCGCAATGAATGGCGTTCAAAGTTTTCAGCCCAATTTTTCGGGATATGACTACGATACGCTTGTCATGACCGTCCCGCTATCGAATTTACGTGTGGGAGCGAATATCGTGACTGCCGATGCCGGCAGTGTCGGCGATAACACCGATCAGTTTTATCTCGATTACTATCTCGTGAGCTTCGAGGAAGCTCTTACTCCAAGCATCGATACCGCGATTGCAAAAGGTCAGTGGTTGTTTACACTTACTCCGGGTTCCCAAAAGTTCCAGCTCCCGCTTTCGGATAATTCCGCGCATCTCTACAATCGGAGCGATCGTACACGAATTCTCGGGAATTTTATCGATTCGACGAAAACGCTGAATCCGCAATACGCTGCCGCGACGACCGCATCGCTGCTAAAATGCGATAACATTCAAGCGTGGAATACGAAAGCCGCCGTCGTGGGAACCTGGGAAATCCTGAACCCGCAGAATCAAGTCGATTATCTCATTATTACCCATCCGAGCTTCCTTCGTGCCGCGCAAATGCTGGCAACTTCTCGCGCCAACGAGGGAATGAAAACAAAAGTCGTAACGACCGATGAAGTGTTTAACGCCTTCGATTTCGGCAGCAACGAAGCCGAAGCCATTCGCCGCTATGTGACCTACGCCTGCAATCGTTATGCGGGAACGCCCGTTTCGTTCGTCACCTTGCTTGGGAATGCATCGTGGGACCCGAAGCATAATCAGGCCGGCGATTTCGAGCGATCTTTCATTCCCACGTATGGGAATCCTGTCAGCGATTATTATTTTACCATTCCCGCACAAGATTCCTCACTGGACAGCCCTCCTCTCACGCTCATTTCGCGCAGTCCGGTTTCAACCGAAGCG
>DASYAJ010000189.1:0-15353 GCA_036501405.1 Kapaibacterium sp. (SeqCode) | reverse complement strand
ACCTGACATGGCATAGACGCATTGGCAGAAATATTCCGGATCGGTGGTATTGAGATACAGCACCGATTTAAGCCAAGCATAGGTACCGGAACGAAGATCGCCGCCGTTACCAAGCTCATCGACAGCTTGAGTGATAAATTGAAAGCCACCTGCAACGTTTCCAAACGACAAGCTTGAGTTAGCACATTGTTCTATGAGTTTCTTGGCCGTGTCATACTCCATCTGCCAATCTTGATTACTACCATAAGAGTATGCACCATTATAGAGAGCTTGACATCCGGTTGGAAGCGAATCCTGAGGTTGAGCTTGAGGCTTGCGATCCTGCTTTTTCAATCTGAGCCCAAAGTGGGCTTGTCTTTAGCGAAGCTACGCCGGTAAGAAGGAGGAGAATGAGAGAGATGCGCATAGAGTTAAAACGCGCAAGGTCGCTCGGGTTACAAAAATATTTTGAGAAAAGTTGAAATTGGTTTTAATGGCGTGGGTGGCTGGGTTCTTTTCGAATCTCTGCGCCGGGGACGGCGCACACCACGCGACGGAGGGTTTTCTTAGGCAACCCGAAATTTGAAAAAATTAAAAAATCGCGGAACTTCAGGCGGAAAAGGTGCTGAGATTAATGAATAAATAGGCAACGTTCATGAAGCACAAATGCGTGCGCGTTTTAAAATGGTTGAAATTCGTGCGTGAGCGTAATTCTTCTCGCCAAAACGGAGTTAGTACGTCTCACCCCAATTTTATCGTTATTCCGTGGCATTTCGCTGGCGCTTTCCAACACCGATTTCTTCGACCGATCTGGCTGAGGAGAGCAGCATTGCTGCTCAGCAGTCGCGCGGGTTGATGCAGTCTATTAATGTCCCGGAAAGCATCGCCCAAATTCTTGTCCGGCGCGGGGTGACGACTTTCGAAGAAGCGCGTGATTTTTTTCGTCCCTCGATCGAGCGGCTGCACGATCCATTTCTGATGGACAGCATGCAGCTTGCTGTGGAGCGTATCCAGCAGGCGGTGCGCGAGGGCGAGAAAATTACGGTTTATGGCGATTATGACGTCGATGGCACGACGAGTACGGCGATGCTCGTGCTATTTTTCGAATCGATTGGCCTTCAGGTAGGGTATCATATTCCTGACCGATTTACCGAAGGCTATGGGCTTTCGACGGCGGGAATCGACCGCGCGATTTCGGCCGAGAATTCTCCGACGCTGATCTTGACGGTCGATTGCGGGATTACGTCGGTCGATGCGGTGGCGTATGCAAAATCGCGTGGTGTGGAGATTATTATTTGCGATCATCATGAGCCGGTGCGGCTGAATGGGGTGTCGCAATTGCCGGATGCCTACGCGATTCTGAATCCGATTAAAGGTTCCTGCAATTATCCTTTCAAGAGTCTCTGCGGCTGCGGGGTGACGTTCAAGCTGATCCAAGCCTTGTCGAAAGCCTTCGAGCTTCCGGACCGCGCCAATGAGTTCCTCGATTTTGTCGCGCTGGCGAGTTCGGCCGATATTGTTTCGCTGAAAGATGAGAACCGAATTCTGACCTCGCTTGGGCTGAAGCAGATGAATGACAATCCTCGGCCGGGTTTGCGGGCGCTGATTCGTGCGGCGCAAATTCGGATTGGGAAAATTGGAACAAGCCAGCTTGTTTTCGGTCTTGCGCCACGGATCAATGCAGCCGGAAGGCTCGGCGATGGCGGACGGGCGGTGAAGCTTTTGATGTCTAAAACCGATGACGAAGCGCAGCATTTCGCGGCGGAACTCGAATTCGAAAATTCGAATCGGCGGCGAATCGATGAAGATGCGTTTTTCGAAGCATGCGGCGTTGTCGATGGAATCATTTCGCGAACGGAAGATAAAGCTTCCCGCGACCGCATTATCGTGCTGCACAATCCGGCTTGGCATGCGGGCGTGATCGGCATTGTTGCATCGCGGCTTGTCGAGCGGTACCATTTGCCGGTCGTGCTGCTGACGACCATCGATGGCGTAGCAAAAGGCAGCGCGCGTTCGATCATTGGGTTCGATATTCATTCGGCGATTAAACGGTGCGAGGCGATGGTCGTCTCGTTTGGCGGGCATAAGTACGCGGCGGGGCTTTCGATCGCGGTCGATCGGGTTCCCGAGTTTCGGACGGCGATCAATGAAGTGGCAACGGAACTGATTTCGGACGAGATGCTCGAAGCGGAACTTTCCATCGATGCGGCGATCGATCTGAACGATCTCAATCCAAAATTTTTCGCGATTGCACGACAATTTTCCCCATTCGGGCCCGATAACATGCGGCCGATCTTTCACGCGAAAAATGTGGAAGTCGTGGGAACTCCGCGGACGGTCGGCAAAGCGACGCCGCACCTCAAGTTCCAAGCGCGTTCCGGGACGATCCTTCGGGCCACGCGCGAATCGGAAAACGGCACGGCGATTGCCGCGAACCTGTTGCCCTTCACCACCGGTGGGGCGCCGATCGAGGCGATTGCTTTCGGCATGGGCGACCGACTTCTGGAACTGAAAGGCCCCGATGGCAAAGGGCGCAAAGATTTGGAACTTGTTTTTTTCCTCGAAGAGAACGAGTACAATGGCCGCATCGCGCCGCAGCTTGTCGTAAAAGATTTTCGGTAACTATTGTTGAAACAACGCCGTCGCTCCCGAGCGCGCTCGATCATTCCGAGCCTGTTTACGATGATGAACCTCTTTTCGGGTTTCATCGCGATCACATCCGCTTTTTCTGGAAAAGATCCCGCCGGCGGCGATTACATCCGCGCCGGATGGTGGATTGTCTGCGGCGGCATTTTCGATATGCTCGATGGCATTATGGCCCGACTCACGAAAACCTCCAGCGAGTTCGGCGTGGAACTCGATTCGCTGGCCGATGTCGTGACCTTTGGGGTCGCGCCGAGCGCGATTCTTTACAAAGCATTCTTCCATCAGTTTGTGGGAACCGGATTGCTGATCTCCGCGCTGCCGGCGATTTGCGGAGCCATTCGGCTGGCGCGGTTCAATGTCCAGCTTGTTGGATTCGATAAAGATTATTTTCGCGGACTTCCGATTCCTTCCGCGGCGATCCTTATCATTTCTTACGTGATGTTCTATCATGTGAACCTGCCGATGGCGGACCGAATGAACGACCCGCTAATGTGGGTGGTCACGATCGGAGCCTCGCTCATGATGGTGAGCACGGTGAAATACGATGTGGTGCCAAAGCCTTCGAAGCGCGAAATCAAAGCGCACCCGCTGAAATTCGGATTGATCTTTGTGGGAATCGTTCTCGTGATCGTCACAAAAGGAAAAGCGATGTTCCCGCTCTTCGTGCTTTTTGTGGTGAATGGGATTGTCCGCTCGCTTTATCATCGCGTGCGCCGTTTTCTCTCGCAGCGGCGCGCCATTTCGCTGCTCGATGAAGAAGAGCTCGACCGCGAAGACGAACGGACGTTCGGAGGGTAGGAATCTCACGGTCCAATGTCCACGGATTTTAGGAGCGAATCGATCGCCTGAATTGGAACCAATTTTTTCATTCATCATTCCATCGTCCTCCGACTTCTGACTCGGTCACACTTTATGAATTTCATTTGAAACGCTTATTTATTCCGTATATTTGGAAGACTTTCGTCACCGATAGGTCAAGCGCATTGAAGCTTTTTGATCTGGCGGGAATCGCTTTTCCAACACATCTATGAAAAACAAACTAACCATTCTTGCTTCTGCATTGCTGATCGTCGCGCTTTTCAGCATGACGGCTTCGGCCAGTATTGTTCAGCTCTGCTACACAAACTCCCATGGCAATACGGGTTGCTGTTGGGCGACCGGAAGCTGCGCGAACATCAATTGCCCGCCGCATTGGACCTGTGCGGATGCGGGGATAATCGGTACGCCGACCTTTACCAAAAAGGGCGATGGC
Source organism: Kapaibacterium sp. (SeqCode) (assembly GCA_036501405.1). GTDB lineage: Bacteria > Bacteroidota > Ignavibacteria > Palsa-1295 > Palsa-1295 > PALSA-1295. The sequence continues at coordinate 11,476 of DASYAJ010000189.1, read as the reverse complement.
GTCACGATGACCGTCAATGGCGTCACGCTGCCGCTCGCCGGCGAAGAGTTCCTGCGAAAGTTCAAGCAGCTTTCGGACGAACTCGCCGAAGGGAAAGGAAACAAAACCGAGATCGAGAAAAAGCTGGCCGATTTGTGGACTGACCCCGAGGATTGGAAGGTCTCCGACAAGCTGCTCGAAAAATACAAGAAGGAATTCAGCGGCGGAAGCACCGGCGGCTCGACCGGAGACTGATCTTCGCAGCCCATCGTGCTTTTTCCTCACTCCGCGCGCGGAGCACGGTTTCGTGTGCCTAAAATTCAGGGATCAATGACCATGGCCTGCGTTGCGCTCGCTTTGGCGGTGAGGCGGTAGAAATAGACGCCTGCCGGAGGGTTCCCGCGCGAGAAGGGAATGGGAACCCTCAAAGCAGCTGACGGGAGTGCAGTATGTTGACAATCTCGATGCGGCCTCCTGCGGAGCGGTATAGAATCCGATAGGGATTCACAGGAATTTCTCGCACGTCATGGAGTTCATATTCTGGAACAAATCTTCCGGAATTGGGGAAGGCTCGCAATTGCTCTGTAGCTGTAAAAATACGCTCGATGACACGGGCCGCGGCAGACGAAGATTCTGCAGCGATGTAGTCATGGATGGCCCGAAGACGATCGACAGAACGGTCCGACCAAATAATTTTCATTCCCGGCCGCGAAAGAGCTGCTTCACCGCCTCATGGGATTGATATCGACCGGCATCGAGATCGGCGACACCGGCTTCGATCTCGCGCCGCACATAGATCTCATACATGAGATCGCTCCAACTCGAGTTTTCGGGCAGCGAATCGATCAGACGTTTTGCTTCTTCTTTAATTGAGAGTTCCGGCATATTATTTTATACCCATTTCGCGCATCTTTTGTTCCATCTCCACGAAGATCAGGAAAGATACTCATTCGACCACCATCGCCAGCGCTGCAACGATCCGATCGGCTTCGAGCCGATAGAAATACACGCACGCCGGAAACCGGGAACCCATCACCCCTTCGGGGTTTGGGAATTTAGTTTTAAGAAGTGAAGCTGGAATTTTTAACGCAACGGCTGCGAAAAAGGAGCCGGACAAGCGGACTGAGATATAGGGGATGTCCGGGGGATGTTTGGGATAGATTTTCGATACCTAAAAAACTGCGGTTCCTTCGGCGAACCGAAGGGCGGTTCGGTCCGCACAAATTTCTTCGGATTTTTTGGGCACACTCGTTTATCTTCGTATATTAGTCCTTGCTTTGATAGGCACCCATTCGATAAACTCAGCGATGCTCTCTATCAATTACGATTTAAAAATGATGAATTCGGAAAGTAAAATATAAAACAACTCTTGTTTTTTACAGCAGGGGAACTATGAATTATGAATTTCTGAAGTGCGAAATTCGGCTGTATTTCACATAGTTAATGAACTCGCGATTCCCCCCGCACAGAATTTTAGGTTTTATGTAGAAAGTCATGGGGTTATCTGAAAGTTCTTTGAAAATTTAGGACCTCGGAAATCGGATTTAACCAGGTGGCCAAGCCAGTTGCCGGCCGCCAAGCAGGTGCATGTGGATGTGATCGACGGTCTGGCCGCCATTCTTGCCACAGTTGATGACGAGTCGGTAGCCTTCGTCGGCGAAGCCGAGCTTTTGGGCAAGTTCGCTGGCGAGAAGGGTCATCTTTCCCATGAGTTCGGTATCGTCGCGGGTCAGGCTTGTGAGCGAGGGAATAGGTTTCCGAGGCACGATAACGATGTGATACGGCGCCTGTGGATTGATGTCGTGAAATGCGATGAGGTATTCGTCCTCGTGGACGAGCTTCGCGGGAATTTCGTGGTTCGCGATTTTTTCGAATATGGTCATAGTGTTCTCGTCGATGAATCGAATCTATCGAATGGCTGCCATTTCGGTTGGCCGCCCCGCCTGCAATTTTCCGATGGCGAGCCGGTACTTCGATTCGCCTTTATCGATATTCATGCCGATATCCTCGACAAGCGAAAGCTCGAAGGGACCGAAAGCATGAGAAACATAGGTTCCCATGGGCAGCACGGCAAGAATACGGATGGTGGAATCGATATATTTATCTTCGGAACCAAGTTGTACTGGAACAGCGGGACTCACGGCAAGCGAATCGGCATGAGCGGTGCGAATGGCCCCCCCTCGAATTTGGAATGCGGATGGCTGGGCGAGCACGTCACCTTCGGTAAAGAGATAGAGCGGGGCGGTCGCGGAATAAGAAATTGTTCCCACATAGGATGCGCTCGCAGCTATCGAAGAATCGAGGTTGAAGCGAATGCGGATGTGGTCGAGATGCTCGTCCTGCAAGGCCTTTTCGCGATCGTCGGCAACAAGCGACCTGGCGGAGTGGATAACATCGAGCGCGGCCGCGCTGCCCTGCACCAGAGCGAAGCCATTGAGCAGGAGCGAGGCAATCGCGGCGATGCCGGTAAGGGAATAAATAAGGCGGTCGATCGGATTTCTTCTCACGGAGGGGCCTCGAGAATAGGAACCGGCAAGAATGAGGACGATCGCAAAAATAATTCCAGAGGATGTTTCAATGCCAATCTTTTCGATAAAAGGACCGATAATCGCAAGGACGAGCAAAAAGTATCCGGCGCTTCGCATCGCGCGCGATTGCCAGGTTACTTCCTCGATGGCAAGCAGATAGGCGCGGGCAAAACATCCGAGGAGCACGACGAGGAACAAGAGCGTCAGAAGAATATGCAGGATATCGCCATAGCGAATGGTCGCTTCGAGAATGCGCGGAGCTGGGGTGAGGAGAAACAAGAGCCGGGAAAAACCGCTCGGAAGGAAATGCGAGCTCGAAAGGCGAATAATAGGTTCCCCTCCCACGAAGCCAAGTGCAAGAACGAGTGTGCCGAGCAGAAGCAAGCCCATCACGGCGCGCGGTTCGTTCAGCCAGCCTTGCGAAAGGTGGACGCTGCGGCGCTGCTCCATCATGATCGTAAAGACGGCGACGGCGCTGAGCACGAAGGCCAGTCCGCTCAGAAGCGAAACGAAAAGCAGCCCAATGCTGAGCGCCCAGAAGGCGGAACTGCGGGGGTGGTCCTGCGAAAGAAAATAGACGAGGACCCACAAGGCCAGCGTTTCGCCAAGAAGATATGGAAGCGAGCCGGTGAACCACAATCCGGTCATGACGAGAACGGGAACGAGGAAATAAATTCCCGCATCGCGAACGCGAAGTACACGAAAAAGCGAGACCATCCCCATGCCGCGCACGAAGATCGCAATCCAGGTGAGCAGGAACCTTACGGCAATTTCGCTCGAAAGGAACGAATGGAGCACTGCGGAAAGATACGATGCGCCGATATTCGAGGCGGGGAAAGGAATAAGTTTCCAACCATCGTGGACATGCGCGCCGAAGTGCTGCCGAACAAGCTCCGCCTGGAGCGACCAGAGCGCCGCATCGAGCGGAAGGTACTTCGTCAGGAACGCCCAGAGCGTCTCGGCCAGCAGAACGAACGTTACGATCGTCCGAGCGCGGCGTTCAATCAGGCCAGTGGATTCATCGAGCATTTATTCGATGGGAATGGTAAGTCCGAATTTGTGGGATTCCGTTATCGCCGTTTCATACCCTGCATCGGCATGACGCAGAAGTCCGAGCGCGGGGTCATAGGTGAGAACACGTTCGAGCCGTTCATCCGTTTCTTTCGTTCCATCGCAGACAATGACCATTCCAGCATGAATCGAGTTCCCGATTCCTACCCCGCCGCCGTGGTGAAACGATACCCACGTTGCGCCACCGATCGCATTCATCGCGAAGTTGAGCACAGGCCAATCGGCGATGGCATCGCTGCCATCTTTCATTCCTTCGGTCTCGCGGTTGGGGCTTGCCACGCTCCCGCAATCGAGATGGTCTCGACCGATGACGAGGGGCGCGGAAACTTTTCCTTCGCGCACAAGCCGATTGAAGAGAAGGCCGGCCTTGGCGCGGTCGCCCATTCCGAGCCAGCAAATCCGAGCTGGCAATCCCTGGAAATGAATATGCTTCTGCGCCAGCGGGATCCAGCGGTGAAGCGTGGCGTCTTTAGGAAACAGCGCAAGCAGTTCCCGATCGGTAACGTGAATATCTTCCGGATTTCCCGAAAGCGCGACCCATCGAAACGGCCCTTTGCCCTCGCAAAAAAGTGGACGAATGTACTCTGGAACGAAACCCGGAATATCGAAAGCATTCGAAAGGCCGTTCGCCTTCGCTTCGCCTCGAATATTATTGCCATAATCGAACGCGATGGCTCCGCGTTGCTGCATTTCGAGCATCGCGCGAACATGGGTGACGATCGACTTCCGTGCTTCTGCCATATATCGTTCCGGATCGCTTGCGCGAAGTGCGTCCGCTTCTGCTTTCGAAAAGCCGGCCGGGTAATACCCATTCAATACATCGTGGGCGCTCGTTTGGTCAGTCACGAGATCGGGAATGAATCCCATTCGAAGCAGTTCGGGATAAACTTCCGCCGCATTCCCAAGCAGAGCAACGGAAAGTGCCGCGCCTTTCTCTTTGGCATTTGTGACAAGATCGATGGCTTCCTCGATCGTTGTAACCATTCTATCGCAATAGCCGGTCTCGATGCGCTTATGGATGCGTGCTTCGTCGATCTCGACACCGAGAAAAGCGGCGCCAGCCATTGTGGCAGCAAGCGGCTGTGCACCGCCCATGCCGCCAAGTCCGGCGGTGAGAACTATTTTTCCAGAAAGACCGTCATCCGATGCATTGTTCTCCCGGCTTTTCAAGGGGGGGGCTGGATGGTTAAAATGCTTCTTCGCGCAGGCCATGAAGGTCTCGAACGTGCCTTGCACAATGCCCTGGCTGCCGATGTAAATCCAGCTTCCGGCCGTCATTTGTCCGAACATCGTAAGCCCAAGCGATTCGAGGCGCCGGAACTCTTCCCAGGTCGCCCAATGCGGCACTATTTGCGAATTGCTGATGACGACGCGCGGGGCCGTCGGATATGTCTTCAATACTCCGACAGGTTTTCCCGATTGCACGAGGAGTGTTTCGTCATTCGCGAGCGATCTCAGTTCCCTTACAATGGCATCAAAACATTCCCAATTGCGCGCCGCTTTTCCCGAGCCGCCATAGACGATCAGCTCCTCTGGTTTTTCCGCGACTTCGGCATCGAGATTATTCATCAACATGCGCATGGCCGCTTCCTGCTGCCATCCTTTGCAGGTGATTTCGTTGCCGCGCGGCGCTCGAATGGAATGCATCAAAGATCTCCTCCTATCGGTCGTAAAACAATTTCCTCTATCAAAGCCCGCGTGGGCAGCCGCAGTGCGGCCACGACTGCTTCGGCAATATCTTCGGGCTGCATCATGCGGTCGTGGAATTTTGCACGGTGTTCTTCATCCCAGAGTTCCGTTTCCGTCGCGCCGGGAAAGATGGAAATCACGCGTATTCCGTGCGCCCTCGCCTCTTCACGAAGAGCATTCGTGAATCCGAGCGACGCATGTTTGCTCGCAACATACGCTGCGCCATTCCGGAATCCTTTCAGGCTCGCGACCGAAAGCATCTGAACAATTGCGCCGGAACCTCGTGCATACATTTCCCCGAGCACCGCGCGTGAGGTTAGAAACATACCCATCGTGTTCGTTGCAATAACGTTATCGAATTCAAGGATGGATGTTTCGGAAAACGTACTCCACGGCGAGATACCGGCGCTATTCACAAGCACGTCGGGCACAGCGCCGAAAAATTCTCGAATCGTGGAATAAGCATGACGCACAGATTCTTCCCTCGTCACATCGCAGGGAACGGCAATCGCAAACGAACCTTGTTCGCGCAAATCACTGGCAGCGCTTTCAGAGTGGCTCGCACTGCGACTTGAAATCGCAATGCGATAGCCTTCGCGGCCCAGCCGCGCTGCACACGCGAGACCAATACCTCGCGAACCACCGGCAATCCATGCTATGGGCTGTTCCATGACTACAAAGTTACGGAATTACCGCTCACGAACGACCGTCGAAGAAGAAATTTGTTGGAGTCCCGCGTTTTAGCGGTATTTTTGTAGTACAGTTCGCCCGTTTGAATTCTGATTCGCTCGTAATTCTGATTAGCACCGTGAAGTTCGGCATTCTCCTTCAGTTGCAGGCAAGTTACCTTGGCGTCCTGCTCTATACGTTCGCCCTGATCCTCCTTTTTTTTCTGCTGATGAACCTCGACCGAAGGTTTCGCGAGTACATCGGCCGCTCCGTTTTTCGTCCTTTTAATTTCTTTGCGGATATTCGCGACCGGCGCTTGATTCCGAACATGCAGACCGTCGTCCTTTCCTTTGTTTGCTCGGGCGCACTCGGAATCTTTCTGGCCACGCTCCTGACCGGCTTCGGCTCGCATGAAGCGACCGGGACTTATTATTCGAAGTTGATGCCGCTGGCTGTCTATTCCCCGTCGGGTGGATTCCACTGGAGCTTTGGAACGACCGTCATCGTGACGACCTGCGTGATGTTTATCGGCATGGTCTTTATTGCCGCGATGCTCCGCTTTTGGGCAATGTTTGTTCGCGGACGCTATTATTTCGCAGAGACGTATAATATTTCCGTATGGTCGCTCCAGCCGCTTTCCTTTTTGCTGATCTTCGATCTTACCTTGCCGCGAATGGATATGGACCGGACCACGGCCTCGGTCTCGCTTGTTATTCTTGCAGCGATGACGCTCTGGTGTTACTTCCGATTGCTCAAAGGCACTGGAGTACTCTTCGATATTTACCCGACAAAAATCTATGGCTATGGCATCCTTTTCTTAGCGATTGTCGCGGGCGCTGCGTATCTATTTCTTTAAAAATAAGAGACGGCTTCTTTAAAAAATAAGGAACGGCGAACGAGGTTTGCGGTTTGTGTTGAGCGGCTGAAGTTATTTCTTTGGCCGCGCCAAACAACACAGAAGTTTCGTCCTTCCAATGTACCTTTCCAAATTAGAAATCATCGGTTTTAAATCGTTTCCACAAAAAACGATGCTGAAATTCGATTCGGGCATGACGGCAATTGTCGGCCCGAACGGCTGCGGCAAATCGAACGTCGTCGATGCCATCCGCTGGGGCCTCGGTGAGCAGCGTGCTGGCACGCTCCGTTCGGACGTCATGGAAAATGTGATCTTCAATGGCACCCGCACCCGCAAGCAGCTTGGCATGGCGGAAGTTTCGATCACCATCGAAAACAACAAGGGAATCCTTCCTACAGAATATCAGGAGGTGACGATCACACGCCGTCTGTTTCGCTCCGGCGAATCCGAATATCTGCTCAACAAAGCGCAGTGTCGCTTGCGCGACATTATCGAGCTATTCATGGATACCGGCATGGGAGCGAATGCCTATTCGGTCATCGAACTCAAGATGATCGAGACCATCCTTTCCGACCGTACCGAAGAGCGCCGCAAGCTCTTCGAGGAAGCGGCGGGCGTTACCAAATACAAAGCGCGCAGAAAGGAAGCACTTCGGAGATTGGATGAAGTGGCTGCCGATCTTGCTCGCGTGGACGACATCGTGAAAGAAGTGACGAAGACCGTCGCATCGCTTGAGCGGCAGGCGGAAAAAGCGAAACGCCACGCGGAACTCTCCTCCGAACTTCGTGCCCTCGAAATTGACTTGATCGAACGCGAGTACGCCCAGACAGCCGAACGCATTGTCCCACTCTTCGAGGAACTGCACAAGGCCGAAAACGATCGAGACCGCATCACCTCGGAGCTTTCGAAATACGAAGCAATGCTCGATGTTATCGAGCGAGAAGAAAGTGAGATCGACCAGCAACTGCATATTTCCGAACGGTCCGTGAAAGAAAAGTCCGACGTGATTCAACGCACGCGCGAGACCATGATCGCGACCGAGGAACGAATTCGATCGTTACACGAACAAAAGGGCCGGGCACTCCAGGACTTCGAACGTCTCGAAAAGGAAAAGCTGGAATTGACGGAACGATTATCGACGCTCCGCACCGCATCCGAGCGCGCCGTCGAAAACCGCGCCGAGCTCGAAGCCGAAAAACGCGAGAAAGAGCAAATCCGCACCGAAGCGGAAAACGTCGTTCGCGCGCGCCGCACCGAACTGCAACGCGCCCGCGATCTTGTCTATTCGCTTCTGACCAAGCGCAACGAACGTTCGAATGAATTCAACATGCGCAAAGCCCGCATTGAAGAGTTAGAACGCCGTCTTGCTCGATTCGAAGGAGAATATGCCACGCTCGAATCGAAACGAGGCGCGCTCGAAGTTGAAGCGACCACACTCGCGGGTGAACTTTCTTCCTCCTCGGAACGAATCGCGAGTGCGGAAACAGCCTATCAGTCCGCGCAGAACGAACAGCAAGAGCTTAAAGCGAAACTGGAAGAACTACAGAACGCATCGTTTGCTGTGCAGAACGAAATTGGGAAGAAGATTTCGAAGATCGAATTTTTTACAGGGCTGGTCGAGCAAGGAATCGGCGCCGGCGAGGGAACCCAATATCTGCTTTCCGAATCCGGATGGGCCTCGCAGGATCCTATTACCGTTGCAGACGCTTTCGATTGCGATGCCGAATATCGCGCCGCTTTCGAAAGCGCGCTCGGCGAAATAGCCTATTATCTGATCGTTGAATCGTCCAAAGACGCGTTCGAAGCCGTCGACGTTCTGCGCCATTCGCAAAAAGGAAAAGCGACGCTCATCGCACTCGATCGGGTTCCAGTTCCCACTCCTTTGCAGGGAGAGGAGCAGATGGTCGTACCGGACGGAGCGAAAAGCGCTTTTTCGTTAGCCCGTTTTTCCGACCGCTATCGCAACCTGTTTACGATGCTCCTTTCGGAAATTGCCGTTGTCGATTCCATTCAGGCCGGCTTTAGCCTGCTCGATGCTACGCATGCCATCGAACGCTGTGTGACGATGGATGGCGAGGTCATCACACGCGCGGGTTTTGTCAAGGGCGGATCGAAAAAGAGCACGGAGGGAATTTTAATCGGCAAGCGCGACCAAATTCGGGAACTGGAAATTGACGTTGCAAACCTCAAAGCAGAACTCACGCGTTACGAAGAAGAAATTGCGGCCACGAATCGCACCTTCGAAGCGATCGACGCGAAATCGCTGCTGAACACGACCCGCAATGCCGAAGAAGCGCGCCGCAAAGTGCAGGTCCGTGAAGGCCAGGTGACGTATGAGCTGAAACGCATTGGGGAACAACGCGAATCGTTACAAAACGATGAGGCCCGCATGAAGAACGACCGCGCACCGCTCGCCGATTCGCTCGGTTCCATCGACGCGGAGGTCATGGAACTCGACGGGAAGCATTCCGAAGCATTGGAAGAATCGGTGAAGTTGCAGCAGGTCGTGGAAGAAGCGGAACGATTGCTGGCGGAAGAATCTGCCCGTTCCACCGAAGCACAGGTCCGCTTCGCGAGCCTTGTTTCGGAGGTCTCGCGCCTGGAAAGCGAAACGCGGCAAACCGAACGCGCTATTGAAAATGCGACACAGCTTGCCGAACAGCGCCAACGCGAACGCGAGCGCGCCGAACGCGATCACATCGATCTCTCTGCAAAGCTCGAAGAATTCCGGGCCATGCTATCGGGATTGGAAGAACAACTCGTTTCTGCAACAGGCCAGCATGAGCAGGTCGCGGAACTTCGCAAATCGAAACAGACCGAAGCCCATAAATACCGCGAAGCCTTACGCGAGGAGCGCCAGGAGCATGACAAAACGATCAACATCACGCATGAACTCCAGATGAAAATTCAGGAGCTGGAGCAGAAGATGCGGCAGATCGAAGAGCGCGCGAGAGAGGAATTCGAAATTTCGTCTGTCGAAAAGAAGTCCTATGGCGAGGACGATTCCTTCAGCTTTGGCGATGCCCGTGAAACGGTCCGGGAATTAAAACAAAAGATCAAAAATTTAGGCGCGGTCAATCTTCTGGCCTACGATGAGTTCACGAAGGAGAGTGAGCGCCTCGAATTCCTGACGACCCAACGCAGCGATTTAGCGGAAGCGCAGAAAAATCTTATTCAAACGATTGAAGAAATCAATGTCACGGCAACGGAACAGTTCCTGACCACGTTCGAGCAGATCCGCTCGAATTTTCAGGATATTTTCCGTTCCCTCTTTGCGGAAGGCGATACCTGCAATCTCAATCTCGAAGAAGGCAAAGATCCGCTCGAGGCGCAGGTCGAAATTCTGGCCCAGCCGCGCGGCAAGAAACCGCATTCGATCGAACTCCTTTCGAGCGGCGAAAAAACGCTTACCGCTATTGCATTGCTGTTCGCAATCTATCTCGTCAAGCCAAGCCCGTTTTGCATCCTCGATGAAGTCGATGCGCCGCTCGATGACAATGCGATCGATCGCTTTCTTTCGATCATTCGGCGATTTGCCGTCAACACGCAGTTCATTGTCGTCACGCATAACAAGCGTACCATGGCCGCCGCAGATGCGCTCTATGGCGTCACGCAGGAAGAGGATGGCGTCTCGAAGATCGTGAGCGTGCGATTGAAAAAAGAGGGAATGATTATACGTTCCAAAGAAACGCAGAAGCACGAAGAGCTTGCAGAAGCTGCCTAATTTCGGCTACCGATAAAGCTACGATTCTTCCACCGAAGGACGAAAGACGAATCCTCGATTTTATAAATATCGAGATATTCCGGCATGGGAATTCTTTCGAGGTGGACTTGCCGCGCTACCGTATCGAAATCGGGCCGGTCATGCCGCAAGAGCAGCAGTACAGGGCCGCTGGAATGCAATCGAATTACTGAATCGTACACATTTACGCGATGGAGATGACCCGAACGCCCGACCCAAAGAGAATCCGGATGAATGGGGTTGATTTCGAGGTCGTACACGGTGGCATTTGGTAAAAGGTCGTATGCCCAGCGATACCACCAGGAGGCGAGAATAACAGCGCAGGAATCATTCCCGGCGTTTGCTAAAAGAGCATTATAGGCCATATCGTTTAGGCTATCGACCGCCCGTATGCCGGAAACATTCGTGTATTCGAATGCGCGATTGGCCAGTGTTAGCCATTGCGACTGCGAATGCTCGTAGCGATGCACGGCGCCGTGGATAAAAGAGTTGCGGGTATCTTCGTTATCGTAGATCGATTGTCCGGTTCCCGGCCATGGAACGAAAAACCAGAGCACGTTCAATGCCATAAGAATTCCCGTCAAGCTCATGACATTTCGTGTAATAATCGGCCTGGTGAGAACAGTTTTTGAGTGGCGCTTTTTTTGCCATTCGGCAAGCCAGATCGCGGTTTGGTCCAGCAAGACAGCTCGCACAAGGATCGCACTCGGCAGGACATTCAGCAAGTATCCCGCCTTCATAAAAAAAACAGCACAATAAAAAAGGAGCGGCACGAGTGCAACAAAAAATACAAATTGACCGGATGCCGTTCGCGCGGAACTTCGAATGAATGCTATTGACCGTTTTGCAAATACAAAATCTGTTGTTAGAACTAAAACCCAGCTCGAACCGAGTGTGACGATGAAATAAAACAGTGTCTTTCCAATCGTATCGAGTTGGCTC
>DASYAJ010000188.1:0-1962 GCA_036501405.1 Kapaibacterium sp. (SeqCode) | reverse complement strand
ATTCACGGCTGGGGTTGTTTGAACGGCTCATGGCATGTTGCTTGTCTTTAATTACAATTCCATGGGACATCAAGAAAGAAAACGGATTTCGGAAAATCACCTTCCTCCTCGTATCAAAGCGAAGCTTGAACGGATGGGCTTACTTTCGTTCACCCTTGTGATTCTCCGATATACCTTTATCGGAGAGCTATTCGACGACCTGCTCCGCTCGGCGCAGGCTCCGGATGCCGATTCGGATGCTCCGGTTTCTCCCACCAGTGCAGGTCAATCTCCCGAAACGGCGAATCCTTAATGCTCGAAGCATAAAGGAGCTTTTCATCGGCAGTTGTGAGCGTGCCCTCGTAGCGTTCGGCCATGTCCAGCAGTCCCGTTAACAATTCGGCGTGCTCGGCAAATCGCTTTTTCGAGTATTCGATTGCGCCCTGCGTGGAGATGACAAACGGCCAATCACTCGATTCGAGTAATAGCAGTTCCCTTGCCGATTGCTCTAAAATCCAGCGGAGCGTGACGTCTATTCCCTCGCCGAGAAAGCGATGCACGATATTCAGGAAGCGATCTTCGAGTGGATAGATCGTATCCCACATCCATGCAACCTCATGATTTGCCCAAACAAAATGATGTCCGCCCTCGCCCCAGGAACCCTCCGGTAGCGCGATCGTCGTGCGTGGCTCAGAATAAGTATCGAGCGCTTCAGCACAGTCAGTAAGCTGGACTTTTTCCGAAGCTGCGATTCGCCGCATCACCTTTTCGAGAAAGCGCGGCCCTTCGGCCCACCAGTGCCCGAAGAGTTCCGTATCGAACGGCGCCGCAAGCATGCCTGGATACCCATGTGCGCTTGCATGATCTTCCAATTCTTTTTGGACGAGCGAAACGAAATCGTCTGCGTCCCAATCGAGCTGCCATTCGGTACGATAAGGAACATAAGGCTGCTTATCGCCGAGATCGGTTCCCGCTCCGGTTACGCTCCAATACCGAAGACCGGAATTGTGGTGCTTCTTATGAAAATCGAGATAGACTCCTGCGCCCGGATAGCCAAGCTCCGCCGACCAGACCCGCGAAGAACTCTGCGGATCGCGCGAAAAAATGGCGACCGGATAGGACGACCCATTCTGTTTTTTTCCAACCCAGTAGATGTCCGTCAGCGAGCGATTGGGATCGGCTTCCGGCTGCGGCTCACCACGCTGGCCAAATTCTTCCAGAAATTTCTCGTGTAACTTTTTTGCGAGCGGCTGGTAGGCTGGAACGGTCATGCCGCCGCGCGTCAGCGCGCCATCGACAACGAAATATTCCAGTCCCGCTTCCGAGACAAGCTCCTCGACTCCTGCCCGCATTTCGCTCGTTTGCCGATAGGAATCGGGACCGACGATCGAAGTCCACTCATAGCGTGGACGGTAGCCGCACTCTGGCAGCCAAATTCCGCGCGGCCGCTTACCGAAATGTTTCTCGTGTGTATGCGTTGCGCATTCGATTTGGCCGCGAATGTTATCGTCGCGGAGCAAGAGTGGGAAGTACCCATGGGTTGCTCCGCAGGTCATCGCATCGAGCACACCACTCTCCGCGAGTTTTCGAAAGCCGGTTACGACATTCCCATTATACTTATCGAAAAACGCGGTCTTGGCGTTCGAATAAAATTCTCGCCAATACTCGGCCATCGGGATGAGGTGCTCTTCCTTATTTTGCTTGAAATAGAGATAATCTTTTTCGGCAGCAGTGATTTTTTCCTCGCAGTACGCCGCAAAAATTCCTTCGAAATCGGGGTCGGCAAGCTGTTCGAGATTGATGGGCGAAAAGTCCATCGAAATTCGAGGCTCGATCCCTTCATCGCTAAGGCGTTCGAGCGTATCCAGAATCGGAAGATAGCACTCCGCGACCGCCTCCGAAAGCCAGTCCGACCCATGCGGCCATTTGCCGTGATGCAGCACATACGGCAGATGCGTGTGGAGAATAAAGGTGAATGAGCCT
>DASYAJ010000187.1:0-18907 GCA_036501405.1 Kapaibacterium sp. (SeqCode) | reverse complement strand
CGCGCGAAAGAGCAGGGCGTTCGCATTGCAAAGGAGCTGCCGGTTTCCGGCGCATTCCACTCGCCGCTGATGCAATATGCCGCCGATGGGTTGCGCGAAGCGCTGCAATCGACCGAAATTCTGGAACCGACGGTTCCCGTTTTCAGCAATGTGACTGCCGAACCGTTGGGAGATGCAGAACAGATTCGTTCCTTACTTGTCGAGCAGCTTACGTCGCCCGTCAGATGGGAGCAATCGGTGAAGAATATGTATGATTTTGGAATAAGGGAATTTATCGAGTTCGGTCCGGGTAAGGTATTGCAGGGCCTCGTATCGCGGACGGTGCAGAATGTGAAAGTATCGGGCGTGGAGAAGCCGAAGGTGGTAACAGCGTAAATAAAATGGATCAAGATTTAGCAAAAAATACGGAAGAAGAAATTCCCGCCTCGCGCATTGCGCCGATCACGGTCGCGGGATGGAAAGTGGACGAAATCCTTTTCACGCATGGATTCGTCCACTATTGCGACATCGATAAATGTGGCGGCGGCTGCTGCCATTCCGGCGTTTATGCCGATATGGGCGAGCACGATTTGATTCTCACGCACGCATCCGAAATTGCGAAAGCGATGGATGAAACGCAGGATACAGACACCGAAACCTGGTTCGATGGCGAGATTATCGAAGACACCGATTTTCCTTCCGGGCGGGCAATCGGCACCGATGTTCACGACCGCGATGGCGGCATTTCCGGATTTACCGAGGGCTGCGTTTTTCTCGATAAGCGACATTTCTGTTCCATTCAGGTTGCCGCGGTGAATGAAGGACTGCATCGCTGGGCCTGGAAGCCGAAATACTGTATTTTGTTCCCAGTCACCGCGGTGCAGGGTGTGCTGACCTATGACGATGGTCACTCCGAAGATCTGATTCATTGCGGCCCCAACGGAGCTGGGAATTATGTTCACTCTGTTTATGAATCGATGCGCGAGGAACTCCGCTTTTTCTTGGGCGATGTGGAATTCGAAAAGCTGGAGAACTATTATCAGCAAAACCGCGAACGATTCGAGGTGGAGCGGATGCGGGCGGGATTGGTGCAGATAGCGGTATAAATTATTCAAGCGATTTTTTTTGACAAAAATGAGAACCTTAGTTTTCCTACGTTCGTCTTTATTAATATGACTGTAAATGCAATGATCGAATGGGATCCGGAGACGAAACTCTACATTGGAATCGTTCTAGGTATTCGGAGGAGATGGCGCGCGGTTTAACTTTCTGAGATCCTTCGACTCCGTTCTTGCCCCTTCGTCGCAAGAACTCCGCTCAGGATGACGGTTTAACAATCACATTTACCTCCCCGGCCTTGATGCCCTGCTGCTTCAACCCCGCGGCGACAAGCTTTGCGGACCATTTCGTTCCAAGCGTTTCCTTACGCCTCTGTTAGTTCCGTTTCGAATTCTAATGTGAAGAGGGTTTTGAGCGGGATTTTTTTCGAGGCGTCGAGAATTTCGATCCCGACCAGATGATTTTCCGATGTCAAATCGACGTGAACACCCTCGGCAATACGGATCGCGCGATTCGGCTTTTCTTCCGAGATCGCGATATAGGCTGCGTCCACTTCTTTATCGTAGGATATCTTCATAATTCGTCTCCCGATCGTAAGGAAAATTCGTAACGACCGTTATTCCTTTCGGTTCCCGAACATACGATACGAATATTGGCCATCCGTATTTCGCAACAAAAACCTCGGAGATTAATTCGCGCCGATTATTCAGTGGCTGTTCTTCGGCATGGTCAAGCGCCAGGATTTGAAGAATATCACTCCGAGAAATATCGTAGAGCTTTTGCCGATGTTTGGCATGTCGTGAAAAACGAATGTTCATTCTTACAAAAATACGAAAAGGTTGCCGGCGGGTGAGTGCCACACGATTTTTTGAACATGCTAAAAAATTTCGTATATTGTCTTTGCTTTGATGGGCACCATCCATGGACCCTCCTACGGTCCATGGATAACGAGAGCCGGAAGGTGAAATTAAATATAAAATCGGCTTCGAGGATTTGGCCTTGGGAACTATGAATTATGAACGATGAAGGTTCGAATACAAGCTAAATTGGCCATAGTTCATGAACTCACGATTTTCCACGCACAGTATTTTGAAATTAGTAGGAATAAAGTGTAATAAACTTATGCTAACAGTGAAGTCCGTCGGGTTCTGTTGATAAGTACGCTTTCTGCGAATCCTATTGCCCCGCCCATCGTTATAAGGGCCTTTTATTAGCCGGATTATAGCCGGACCATAATTTTTATGTCAGCATTCGTAGGAATCGGGGAGAAGAGGGTCGCAATCGTGACGGGCGGGTCGCGCGGGATAGGTCGGGCGATTGTCGAGCAGCTTTTTCAGCAGGGCTATTCGGTTGCCGCAGCATCGAACGATCCGGCAGGACAGGAAATGGCCGAGGAGCTGACGAAAAAGAGCATGACGCCGGGCAAGTTGAAAGTCCAGCACGCGATTATCGATGTTCGCGATGCTGTTGTGACGCAGGCTTATATCGATGGCGTGATTGCCGAGCATGGCAGAATCGATCTGCTGGTCAACAATGCTGGCGTCACGAAAGACGGGCTTTTGATGCGAATGTCCGAGGCCGACTGGGATTTCGTGCTCGATATTAATCTGAAAGGCGTCTTTAATATGACAAAAGGCGTCTTAAGAACGATGATGTCGCAAAAAAGCGGGAAGATAATTAACGTCGCGAGTGTTGTAGGCATCACGGGCAATGCGGGGCAGGCAAATTATGCGGCTTCGAAGGCCGGAGTAATCGGCTTTACGAAGTCGATTGCGAAGGAAGTGGCCTCGCGGAATATCACCGTGAACGCGATCGCTCCGGGTTTTATCGAGACCGATATGACAGCGAAGTTGAATGATGCGCAGCGCGAAGCGATGCTCGTAAACATTCCGCTTAAGCGAGCCGGAAAGCCGGCGGACATTGCGAACGTCGTAGGATTTTTGGCATCGCCGGCATCGGATTACATCACCGGGCAAGTGATTGCCATCGATGGCGGGATGGTGATGTAGTCATGCTGTACGGTTACCGCGCCAACTGTGGGCATTGGAAGCGAGCCGAAAATTTTTGGATGTGGAAGGCGCGGAAACCGCGCCACTACAATTTTTATTAGCACTTTAGCACTTTAGCATACTTAGCACTTTACCATGGCAGATCAAAACGTAGAATCGAAAGTCAAAGAAATTATCGTCAGCAAACTCGGGGTCGAGGATTCGCAGGTGACGCCAACGGCGTCGTTCACGAACGATCTCGGCGCGGATTCGCTGGACACGGTGGAACTCGTGATGGAATTCGAGAAGGCGTTCAACCTTCAGATTCCGGATGAGGATGCGGAAAAGATCCAGACGGTCGGCGACGCGATCACTTACATCAGCGCCAAGAAATAAATCGAAATACCTCCATGCCGCAAGGCCCGCAACAAGCTCGCCGTAGAATTGTCGTGACCGGAATGGGCGCGGTGACGCCGCTCGGCAACGATCTCGCGTCCTATTGGAACGGTCTGAAAGCAGGCCGTTCTGGCGCTGCGCCGATCACCCATTTCGATGCGTCGGATTACGATACGAAGTTTGCCTGTGAGGTGAAGAACTTCAATCCGCTCGATTTTATCGACCGCAAGACGGTGAATCGGATGGATCTTTTCACGCAGTTCGGAGTCTCGGCCAGCGATATGGCAATTAAAGACGCCGGGTGGAACCTGGATGCAATGGACCGAACGCGGATCGGCGTTGTATTCGGTTCTGGCATCGGCGGTATGTGGACCTATCAAAAGCAACAGCAGACGCTGTTCGAAACAGGCGGTCCGCATCGGATTTCTCCTTTTTTCGTTCCGATGCTGATTAGCGATATTTGCGCGGGACACGTCTCGATGCGTCATGGACTGAAAGGCCCGAACTACGCAACGACAAGCGCTTGTGCGACCTCGAACAATGCGATCATCGACGCGGCCATGCTCATCGAGCGCGGCTTGGCGGACGCGATCGTTTCGGGCGGCGCGGAAGCGGTAATCTGCGAGATGGGCATCGGCGGGTTCAATGCGAGCAAAGCGCTTTCAACACGGAACGATGCTCCAGAAAAAGCGAGCCGTCCGTTCGATTTGAAACGAGATGGATTCGTGATGGGCGAGGGCGGGGCTTCCGTTATCCTCGAAGAACTCGAATATGCCAAAGCTCGCGGCGCAAGAATTTATGGCGAACTGGTGGGCTTCGGCCTTTCCGCCGATGCTTACCATATCACGCAGCCAGCTCCCGGCGGCGAAGGCGCAGTCCGCTCGATGAAGATGGCGATCTCGATGGCCGGGCTGAACCCCGAAGACATTGCCTACATCAATGTGCATGGCACATCGACGCCGCTTGGTGACATCAGCGAGTCTGAAGCGATTAAAGTGGCCTTCGGAGATCATTCGCGGAAGGTGGCGATCAGTTCGACGAAATCGATGACGGGCCATTTGCTTGGCGCGGCCGGAGCAGTGGAAGCGATTGCAACCGTGATGGCGATTCACGATCAACTTGCTCCGCCGACGATCAACTACGAAGTGCCCGATCCGGCATGTGATTTGGATTACGTTCCGAACAAGGCGCGGCCAATGCGGATCGATGCGGCAATGAGCAACGGTTTCGGCTTTGGCGGCCATAATGCCACGCTCTTATTCCAGCGCTATGCGGAATAATTCCCATAGCTCTCCATGCCTAAGCGACGATTGTTTCGACCGAAAAAGCACACTGAGAATTCCGAACCTTCGCAAGCCGGAGCCGACGGCGTGAATGTGTTCGAACGCCTACGCGGTCGCATCGACCGTTATCGGGAACTGGGCAAGGCGCGGAAAACGCGCATCGAGGAGAAGCTCCGAGAAAAAGAAGTTCCAGCCAGCGTTCCTTTTTTCGAGATTGTTCCGGGCACCGCAAGGGCCGTGCTTTCGGCCCATGATTTCGATGAGTTGGAACGGCGCATTGGGTATACGATCAAGCATCGTGCTTATTTTATGCAGGCGCTGACGCACCGCTCGTATTTGCAATTTGCGCAGATGCCGCAGCTCAAATCGAACGAGCGGCTCGAATTTCTCGGCGATTCGATTCTTAATCTTGTCATTGCCGAATATCTCTATGGCGAGTTCGATGCGCTGCCCGAAGGCGAGTTGACGAAACTTCGTTCCCGGCTCGTTTCCGGCGCGGCACTGGTCCATCATGCCGAGGACATCAAACTGGAACAGTTCCTGCTGCTTTCGACATCGGCCGATGCGGCGCTCAAACGCGGTTCGGCGACGCTGCTGGCCGATGCGTATGAGGCGCTCATCGCAGCGATCTATCTGGATGGCGGCATGACCTCTGCAAGGGATTTTATTTACCGGCATATTATCACCCATGCGCGGCGCGATGAATTGATGCTTTCGGATAAGAATTATAAGTCGATGCTGCTCGAATTTGTGCAGTCGAAAAAATTATCTTCGCCGAAATATGTGACGGTCAACGAAGAAGGCCCGAACCATGACCGGACGTTTTCGGTCGATGTGATGGTCAGTGGCACGCGGCATGGTTCCGGAGCGGGTCGCTCGAAGAAAGAAGCGGAGCAGAACGCGGCTCGCGAAGCATTGGGCATGCTCGGTGTGCTACCACAGGTCGCTCAAAACGACGTTGTCAGCAGCGATTAAGATGGTCGCAAGAATCACTCCCATTTTGCAGCCCATCATTGCATCCAGCGAGCCGATCGTGCTGCGGATGCCGCCCGATAAGTCGATCCTGCACCGGCTGCTTATATTAGGTTCCCTGACGACATCGCATTTTAAGGTTCCGATCACTTCGAGGAATAGTATTTCGGACGATGTCATCGCCACGATGTTGGCTCTCGAATCGCTTGGAGTTCCGGTCGATATTGGGGAGGATTCGATCGAGTTGCAGGGAGTCGGGCGGCATGGCCTTCGTGCTCCAACGCACGCAATCAACTGCGCTAATTCGGGAACCACCGCGCGCCTTATGATGGGGCTTCTGGCGGGCCAGGAATTTAATTCTGTTCTTACGGGCGACGCGTCGCTTTCGCAACGTCCCATGAAGCGGCTTGCCGATGTGCTTGCAGAGATGAACGCCATCATCGCGACCATGCCGATGGGAACGCTTCCCGTTGAAATTGCGGGACAGCACTTACGAGCGGTGAGCATTATGCTTCCCGTCGCTTCGGCGCAGATGAAAACCGCCATTTTGCTTGCCGGACTTTTTGCGAAGGGTATGACCACCGTTCGGGAACCAACACAAAGCCGCGATCATACGGAGCGAATGATGGAAGCGTTTGGATTCGGCATCGAACACGAAACAGCGATTCGAATACGTGGGAATCAAGTTCAGGAACTCGAGGAGGAGATTGTTTACGAAGTTCCGGGGGATTTTTCTTCCGCCGCGTTTATGATTGCCGCCGCCGTATTGCTTCGAAAAAGGCTTGTTATTCCTGGCATTTGTCTCAATCCTAGTCGGACACGATTTCTCGACATTCTTTCCATCATGGGCGTGGAACTCGAATCGGAAAACGTCACGGAAGCATGGCTGGAACCACGCGGCGATCTGATCATTTATGGCGATAGAATTTTGGAACCGCTAAAACCGTTCCAGGTCGAAGGAGAAGAAGTTCCGCTACTA
This sequence comes from Kapaibacterium sp. (SeqCode), assembly GCA_036501405.1. GTDB lineage: Bacteria > Bacteroidota > Ignavibacteria > Palsa-1295 > Palsa-1295 > PALSA-1295. The sequence continues at coordinate 12,251 of DASYAJ010000187.1, read as the reverse complement.
ATCGATGAATTGCCGATCCTTCTTACGCTCGCTCTTTTTGCCGATGGCGAAAGCACCGTAAGCGGCGCGCGGGAACTCCGTGTAAAGGAAAGCGACCGCCTTCACGGCTTAGCATCGCAGTTCCTCGCTTTCGGCGTGGAACTCGAAGAAACGGAAGATGGAATTTCAGTCCATGGAATTTCCGACCGAAGATTATGGAGCACACCGATCGTTCACGAAGGGGACCATCGGTTGCTGATGTCCTTTACGATTGCATCGCTCTTTGCGAATAGTTCCATGACGATTGAGAAGATTGACGCTGCAGAAGTATCTTATCCTGAGTTTTTTCATCATTTGTGGCAGCTCTGCGGAAGGATGAATGTCGAGGTAAGCGAATGAATGTCTTGAAAGCTGCCGTGCTGGGCAAGCAGCTTGCGCAGAGCATTTCGCCAGAAGTCCACCGGCAGATATTTCCATTGTTGAAAGCAGCCTGCAATTCCTCATTCGATGCAATCGAATATTTGAAGATAGAACTCGGAGATGAACGCGAATTTTTTGATTTCGTGGAACACGCGGAGTCGCAGGGATTTCGAGGAGGGAATGTAACGTTCCCATATAAGTATTGCGCCGCGCAGATTGCTGGCGAATTAACTTCGGAGGTTGAACGCAATCATTCCGCTAATACCATTGCATTCGGCGATGAACGGAAAGTGATTTCCACCGATGGGTTCGGATTTCTTTTCTCATTGGAAAAGAATCTGCCGAATCTCCGATATTCCGATTTTGTCTTGACGGTTCTCGGAGCTGGAGGCGCTGCCCGTGCCGTATTGGCTGCGATCTCCCATCTTGGTTGGAAAAAAATGACTGTGGCTGCTCGTTCGCCTCAGAAAGCAGAACGATCTTTTTCTGGGTTTGAAAATATTTCCGTGATTCCTTTGGATGGAATTCGCCGAGAGAATTTCTCCAGAAATACAGAGCCGCATTTTATTGTTCAGGCAACGCCAGTGGGGCAGCGGAGCTTGGAATCTTTGCTTTCCCATTTTGCATGGAGTTCCGAGGATATTGCCGCGGATCTTGTTTATAATCCACTCATTACACGATTTTTAGACAACGCCCGAAAATCCGGAGCGCGTATTATCGATGGGCTGGGAATGCTTATTGAACAAGCTGCGCTTTCGCAATATTTTTGGATGATAGGAATGGAACGGAATCGTTCCGCGCTTTCGCAATCAGAGTTTAACGAATTGCATCGATCACTTTCTCCATTTGTCACGCCACTATGGGACGCCTTCGCTATCTGACGGCCGGGGAATCGCACGGCGAAATGCTGGTCGGGATTCTGGAAGGAATGCCTGCCGGACTTTCTCTCGTTGCCGAGCGCGATATCGATCCCATACTCCGCGAGCGGCAAAAAGGTTACGGCCGTGGACACCGGCAAAAGATCGAGAACGATTCTGCGCGTATTCTTTCCGGCGTTCGCAATGGAATCACGACCGGCGCGCCGATTGCCGTTATGATTCTGAACAAGGATTGGGAACATTGGAAGGAACGAATGCCGGTTTCTCCAAGAGACAAAGAAGTAGTTCCTGTAACCATTCCCCGTCCCGGTCATGCCGATCTTGCCGGTGCAATAAAATACGGCCACACCGATTTGCGCAATGTACTCGAACGGGCGAGCGCTCGAGAAACAGCGATGCGCGTCGCCATCGGCGCAATCGCTTCAAAGATGCTGCAAGAGTTTGATATTGCCTCCATTGCGTATGTTCGTTCCATTGGAGGTCTCGAATCGGACATACCTCGCGATCCATTCTCTGACAGGGAAAAGTTACAAGAAAGCCGTGTTCGTGTTTTCGATTCCGATGTGGAGAAAGTGGTTATCGAGAAAATTGATCGGGCAAAAGAGAGTGGAGATACCGTGGGCGGAATCGTCGAAACTGTTTTTCGAAATGTTCCACCTGGAATTGGAAGCCATGTTCATTGGGAGCGAAAGCTGGATGGGATTCTTGCGCAAGTTGTAATGAGCATTCAGGCAGTCAAGTCTGTCGAAATTGGCTTAGGTCGGGAAGCGGCGCACAAGAAGGGTTCCGAAACGCACGATGGTATTGAGATTCGGGACAGGACTCTGAAACGATCGCGCAATAATTCGGGGGGGATTGAAGGAGGGATGTCGAACGGTGAACCAATTGTGGTTCGTGCCACAATGAAACCCATTTCGACACTAATGCGACCATTGCAATCAGTCGATCTGTCAACAGGTTTGCCGACGGAGGCACACATCGAGCGAAGCGATGTCTGCGCGGTTCCCGCATTGGCAGTGATCGTCGAACAAGTCGTGGCGTTAGCCATCGCCTCTGAACTGTTAGAGGCATTCGGTGGAGACACCATATCCGAGCTTCAAGAGCGCGTCACAAAAAGGCGAAAGGCGCTTGTGTTATGACCTGGCGGAACCGAAATCTTTATTTGATTGGTCTCCCCGGTTCCGGTAAAACGGCAATCGGCCGAACGTTGGCTGCAATGGTGGACCGATTTGAGTTAATAGACCTGGATAACGAAATCGAGTGTAAAACGGGAGCCACGATCTCGGAAATTTTTACTCAGGAGGGAGAACAAAAATTTCGGGAACTGGAATCGGAAGTACTGCTTCAAATAGCATCTGCAAGCGGCACTCCAAAAATAGTTGCAACGGGAGGGGGAATCGTTTTAAATCCGATCAACCGTGCGATTATTCGTGGAAGTGGGATTCCAATTTGGATTGATGTAACGGTCCGCGAAGCCGCTCGAAATATTTGGAACGATGTGCTCCAAGGCCACGAGCGGCCGATGTTCGCTGGCGCAACCCTTGATGAAATTAGAACTATTCTCACGCGATTGTTGAAAGAGCGGCGGACGTGGTATGAGCAATCGGTCCTCCATTTCGTTCGCAGGACCCAAGGTTCGGAACATACGGTAGACGAACTTTCTGCGGAACTTCTTACTGCGCTCGAGAAAATGTCTTTGAGCGTCGCGCTGAAACCAAAGCACGGGACTACGATTGCTAAGAGCGCGTTAGGTAACTATCCTGTGTTCGCTGGGAGCGGTACAGCTCCGCGCGAGATTGGCTACTATGTTCGCGAGCAGGGTTTCAGCTCGGCATTCATTGTCACGGATGAAAACGTGGCAGCGCACCATTTGGAATCTTTTATTTCGGGAGTGCGCCTGCGCTACGATACCATCGGCATATATCCCATCGTTCTTCGCGCCGGAGAATGGAACAAGAATCTCGAAACGCTTCAGTCCGTTTTGCAGGAGTTCCACAACCATCGTGCATCTCGCCGCACTTCGATCGTGATTGGTTTTGGTGGCGGAGTTGTGACGGATATTGCTGCGCTTGCCGCGCATCTCTATCATCGCGGTTTGCCATTGGCGCTCGTTCCGACTACGGTCATGGGACAAGTAGATGCTGCGATCGGCGGAAAAACGGGAATCGATGCATTCGGCAATAAAAATACCATCGGAACGTTTTATGCTCCTCGCATCGTCGCAGTCGATCCACTTTATCTGCGAACGCTCGAGGACCGGGAACGGAATGCTGGACTGGCTGAAGCTCTTAAATATGGCTTGATTGGAAATCAGCCGATGTGGCAACGGCTTTCGGCAGACCTTCCACATCTTCTGAAAGGTGCAAGTACGAAGTTCGACGAAATCGTTTTTCGTTCTATCGAAGAAAAGCTCCGCTATGTGAATGCGGACGAGTTTGAACGGAAGGAGGGGACTCGGGAACTGCTGAATTTCGGGCATACCTTCGGCCATGCGCTGGAAGGGGCAACAAATTTCAAACTATTTTTGCATGGCGAAGCAGTGCTGCTTGGTATGCGCGCCGCCACCTGGCTTTCGAACCGGCTCGAGTATTTATCCGATGAAGAAGCACACGAAATCGAAGCGGCGCTAAGCTCCATTTCCATCCGTGTTCCTTCGAACGTTACATTGGACAATGTTTTTCAAGCATTCGAGCGCGATAAAAAAGGCTCGGGACGTGTTATCTTATTGCGTTCGATCGGCGAAGCGTTCGTTACCGAAATAACAAGGGACAATGCGCAGCGCGCGATTGAACGGATGCTTTCGTTCCTATGAATATTTTAGTTTTACATGGCCCCAACCTGAACTTGCTTGGCGAGCGCGAACCCGATATCTACGGTTTTGCGACGCTCAGCGATATCGACGTCATGCTCCAAATCGAAGCGAAAAAATTCGGGGTGGAATTAAAAACTCTGCAGTCCAATCACGAGGGAACCTTGATCGATACCATTCATGCGGAACGGAAATGGATGGATGGGCTCATCATGAATCCGGGTGCGCTGGCACATTATTCGTGGTCGCTCCGGGACGCCGTGGCAGCCGCGAATAAGCCGATGATTGAAGTTCATCTCACCGATCTGATGCAGCGGGAAGAATTTCGGCGGCATAGTGTGTTTGAAGGGCTTCCGAATGTTCGCCTCATCATGGGGCGCGGGCCGCAGGGATATATCAACGCATTGCGCTTGCTTGCCGATGCCGGGACCTCTATATTATAGATGAAAAAATTCTTTTCGTTTGTCAAGATCGAGCACACACTGTTCTCGCTGCCGATGATTTATTCTGGCATGGCGCTCGGCCTCGATGCAGAACGCGTGCATGGAATTATTCTTTCGGCATCGATCATTGTGCAAAAAGCCGTGCTGATTCTTGGCGCAGCAACCGGCGCGCGGACCGTCGGCTTTGCAATGAACCGAATTGTTGACCGGAAGATCGACGCAAAAAATCCCCGGACGGCTTCGCGGGAACTTCCATCGGGAAAGATGACGCTTTCGCAAGGCATTGCAATACTTCTTGCTGCGATGATGCTTTACATCGCATGTGCCGCATCGATCAATACGCTCTGCCTCCTGCTTTCCCCGATACCGTTGCTTGTTTTCGGTATTTATCCTTTTATGAAGCGGTTCACAACGCTGTCGCATTTTGGCATTGGTGCGTCGTTAGCGTTGGGGCCACTCGGTGCGTATTTCGCGGTGCGTCCGGAACTCAGTGGCGCGGTTCCCGCACTGTTGCTCAGCATCTTCACATGGTTATGGACTTCCGGCTTCGACATTATTTATTCCACATCCGACGAAGCATTCGATAAGCGGGAAGGACTTTTTTCGCTGCCATCGAAATTCGGTTCGCGCCGTGCGCTCCAATTTTCGGGAGCGATTCATGCGCTTTCGTTTATCGTATTAGCTGCGATTTATCTTGTGGCATTTCGCGGCAGCATGATTGCAGCGGGTTTGCTCCTTCTGGCCGGAATATTATTGTATCTCGAACAAAAAAAAGCGGCGGACGTCGATCTTGCATTTTTTAAAATCAATGCCGTTCTTGGATTTGTCGTATTGCTGTTCGTGATCGTAGGAGTCTGTTTTGCATGAGCGAAAAATTTCAAAAGATCGCGGTCGGTATTACGGGTTCCAGCGGCGCGGTGTACGCAATGGATTTTCTCAAGCGATGCCCGCTCGACAAATTTGTCGTGATTTCTAAATGGGGAAAAGCGGTGATGAAAGATGAGATGAGACTCGATGACCCATCCGCCGAAGCCGCGAAATATGCGAAGCGAATGTTTTTGGATTCCGATCTCACTTCGCCACTCGCATCGGGAACGAATAAAATTGATGCGATGGTCATTATTCCAGCATCGGCGAGCACCGTAGGGAAGATTGCCTCTGGTATTGGCGATACGCTGATCACACGCGCGGCCGCTGTATGCTTGAAAGAACATCGAAGGCTGATTCTCTGCATTCGCGAGACGCCGCTTTCGACCGTCACATTGAAGCAATGCGCGGAACTGTCCGCGCAGGGCGCCGTCATCATGCCGATTTCACCGCCGCTTTATTTCGTTCCAAGTACGGTCGAGGAATACGTGCAGGGCTTTGTAAATAAAGTTCTTTCGATGATCGGCGTGGACATAGGAAAAGGGTGGCGGGCGGAGGAACTCGAATAATGGCAACTCGATCAGAACGTGGTTTCGATACACTTTCGAACTTCCTGGCGTATCTCGATCGGGAAGGCGAACTTCAGCATATTTCTGCGGAAGTCGATCCGGTGTTGGAAGTTCCAGAGATTGCGGTTCGTGCGCTACGCGCGTCGCGTTCCAAAGCGTTGCTTTTCGAGCGCGTGAAGGGATCGAAATTTCCACTAGCGATGAACGTACTCGCAAGCGACCGACGTGTGGAAATGGCGTTGGGAACCGATCCCGTAAGCTTAGGCGCGTCCTTGTTGGTACTTGCGGAACAGTTTCTGCCACCGAGGCCACGGAAGCTCTGGAACGCCGCGCGGCCAATGAGCGCGCGATTGATTTCGGCGCGGGTCCGCAAAACGAGTTCGGAAGAGCCGCGCCACGCTTTGGATAAACCCGATCTGGGCCAGCTTCCGATTTTGCAGACATGGCCGGAAGACGCAGGGAAGTTTATCACGCTGCCGCAGGTCTTCACCTACGATCCGAAGACCGGCAAACGGAATCTCGGCATGTACAGAATGCAAGTTTATTCCGGTGCAGAGACAGGGATTCATTGGCAGATTCAAAAGGGTGGGGGATTTCACTACCATCAGGCCGAAGCAATGTCCGTACCGCTCGAGGTTGCTGTTGCCGTGGGAACCGATCCCGCGCTGCTGCTCGCCACGGTCGCGCCGCTCCCGGAAGGAATTGACGAAGTGATGTTTGCCGGATTTTTACGGGGGCGTCCGACGAACATGCGGAAAGGAATGACGATTTCGACACTCGTTCCGACCAATGCAGAATTTGTGATCGAAGGAATCGTTCCGCTTTTCGAGCGTCGATTGGAAGGCCCCTTTGGCGATCACTTCGGACATTATTCCCATGCAGGGATGTTTCCCGTCTTTCAGATTCGCGCTATAACGCATCTCCCGAACGCCGTGTTTGCGGCTACGGTCGTGGGCAAACCGCCGATGGAAGATAAATGGCTTGGGGATGTAAATCAGCAAATTCTTGGACCGCTCGTACGGTTACTGCACCCCGATATTCAGGAAGTGTGGGCGTTTTACGAGGCGGGGTTTCATAATCTCTTGGGTGTTCGGGCGCGCGAACGTTATGCGAAGGAAGCGCAAAAAGCTGCGCTCGGAGTTATTTCCGATGGCCAGCTTTCGCTCACGAAATGCGCGATCGTGGTGAGTAATAATGTCGATACGAAAGATTTTCGCGCATTGCTACGGGCTGTTCGCGATCATTTCGATCCCCAATACGATTTTGTTTTGCTTTCCCATACCGCAATGGATACGCTCGATTTTACGAGCTACACCATGAACCTGGGAAGCAAAATGCTTCTCGATGCAACGGAAAAACTTACCGCGACAGCGAGCGGTGGAAAATACCCGGAACGACAACCAAGCGAATGTTATGGCCTGACTGGAAAAAATTCCGAGAATGTGAATACTCTGGATCTCCGAATTATGCAATCGAAGGTTTTGGAAGATGTATTGCTCGTTGTAAAAGTTGCGAATTCCAATTCACCGTCCACGCCAACTCCATTCAAAACGACCGGCAGAGAAGTCGTGGAAAAATTGATTGCAGAATCGAACGTGGAGAAACTTCCCAAAGGTGTGAAGATCGTCGCGGCCGTGAGCGAGGACGTCGATCTTTCGAGCGACATGGAAATCGTGTGGGGAATCTTTACTCGCTTCGATGCGGCGCGCGATGTTTGTTTTACCCGTTCAAGGCTGACAGGGATTGCGCCGGTTTACGAAGGAATCATGGGAATCGACGCTACATGGAAACCAGGCTATCCGAATCCCTGTGTGATGAAAGAGGAGATCGTGAAAAAAGTCGATATGCGTTGGAAGGAATATGGATTTCGCTAAATATCGTTTTTTCTTATTTTGATTGGTCTTACACACGACTCGTTCGTATCTTTGTACCGATGTGGATCCGGCTAAAGAATATTCAGGTCTACGCGTATCATGGCGCGCACGCGCATGAGCGTGAGCATGGCGCGCGCTTCGAAATCGATATCGAGCTTGAGGCCGCGCTGGAGAAAGCCGCGAAGCAAGACGATCTGGCTTCGACAATCGATTATGTCGCTATTCAGCGAACGGTTGTCGAAGTGAGCACAATGAAACGGTTCCATCTTCTGGAAGCGCTGGCCGATGCGATTGCTTCACGGCTTTTGGAACAATTCCCGGCCCGCAAAGCCATTGTCCGAGTTCGGAAACCGGGCGTCTCGGCCGGAGTCGTTTTGGAGACCGTAGAAGTAGAATGTCGAAAAGTACGATGATTGCTGAAGAGACGACCTCGCCTCCATCTCATGCCTTTATCGGTCTTGGTTCGAACATCGAGCCACGGCTGGCCTATTTGAAAAAAGCCGTTGAAGCGATCCGCAAGATAGGAACGCTAACGGGCATCAGCGCTGTCTTTGAAACCGCTCCCGTCGGGGACATTCCTCAGCCCGATTACCTGAATGCGGTTCTGGAACTCGAAACATTGCTCGGTCCATTGGAACTTGGAAAGGAATTGAAATCGATCGAACAACAGCTCGGTCGTGTCGAACGACCGCGCTGGCATGAACGGGAGATCGATCTCGATTTGCTCTTTTACGACGAGCTCATTCTCGAAAGCCCGGATTATACGATCCCGCATCCCGAAGCACACCGACGGGCATTCGTGCTTATTCCGATGCTGGAAATCGCGCCGGGCTACGAACATCCCGTTTTTCGAAAAACGATCGCCGACCTTGTAAAAGGCGTCGATCCGCACGATGCGAGAAAAACAGAATTATCCATTGCCTGAATTATTCGCCCTGTGAGTTACATTGCCATCGAAGGCCCCATCGGAAGCGGGAAGACGACGCTCGCGCGGCTTCTTGCCGACCGTATCGACGCGAAGCTCTTACTCGAAGCGTATGAAGAAAATCCATTCCTGCGACAGTTTTATGACGATCGCAAACGGTACGCATTCCAGACGCAGCTTTTCTTTCTGCTCTCGCGATTTCGGCAGCAAAAGGCGCTGAACCAAACCGATCTCTTTTACGAGAACGTCATCAGCGATTACATTTTTTCCAAAGATCGCCTTTTTGCAGCGATCAATCTTAGCGAGGACGAACTTTCACTCTATGACGAGGTCGAGCGGACGCTGACGAAAGCGATTCCGGTTCCCGACGTGGTGATTTATCTGCAAAGCAGCGTTCCGCATCTTATGGAAGGCATTTCACGACGCGGCCGGCAGTTTGAAGAACCGATCACCGCGGAATATCTGGCGGAAGTTGTTCGGATTTACGACGATTATTTTTTTCACTATCGTGCGTCGCGGCTGATCGTTGTCGATACGGATCAAATCGATTTTTACTCGAATCCCGATTTGGTGGAACTGGTGCTCGATGCGCTTTATCGCCGGAATCCTCCGCCCGTGGAGTATCTCGGCGCTGCGCTTCCGGTACCGATGTTTTCCAATACACCGGAGTAGCTCATCGAGAGATTCGCCTCCTGGATTGCTCCTGCTCGGTAGGATTGCTCCTGCCAGAATAAATTGTGATTTCTCGCTCATTGACGATTTTCGCCAACTTCATGTTACTCATGTTACTACAGTGTGGCACGCCTCGCTGAACTCCTCTTTTTCGTATTTCTCGTCTATTTCGCCTATCGCCGGATTGCGAGTCCAATCCGGCGCGGCTATGCGGAGCGCGAACGCGAACGGCGCAAAGAAGCACACGGACGCGCCACAACTCCATCGAAACTCGATCGTACCGGCGTACGCGATGCTGATTTCAAAGATCTCGCTTAATTATTCTCATTCGTTCATGTCGATCTTTTCGCGCCGCACACTCATTCTGCGAGTTCTTTTCTGCGCGAGCTGTTATTCGGTCTGCGCGCTGCCGGCACTTGCGCAGCATATCGAATGGGCAAGTGAAGTGCTAGATTTTTCTTCGCAGAAAGGTTTGAAGGCGTATAGCGCCGTTGAGGCACTTGGCAAGCCGAATAAATGCCCTGCAACCGGAGACAGCCCCTGTGCCTGGTCTGCGCTGACTGGCCCGAACCAGGGCCCGATCGAAGAATGGATTAAGGTCGGTTTCGACGATCCGATGCGAATTCAACAAGTCGCCGTAGCGGAGAACTTTTATCCGGGCGCGATTGAAAAAATCATTCTCTTCGATCAACACGATCGCCGGCGGGATTCGCTGGTGCGGGCACCCCATTTCGATGGATTTGTCTCAAAGATTTATCACTGGTATTTTCAGCGGACGATGTATCAGGTGGCTTCGGTCGAAATTGTGATTCAGCCAGGATTGATTCCTGGTGAATATCAGATCGATGCGATCGGAATTTCGGATGTTCCAACGGAAATTACAGCCGAGGTCAATGTTGCGCCGAATGTGAATGTCGGGCCGAGAGAAAATTTAGGTCCGAATATTAATTCGCCTTACGATGAAGTCTTGCCGGTTATTTCCCCGGACGGCAAAACGCTCTATGTTGATCGGAAGAATCATCCGCAAAATTTTCGGCAAGCCAATGCGCGAATCGATACGAACAATATCGACAATATTTGGTCTTCGACGCAGGATGCGAGTGGGAACTGGATGCCGCTTCAGAATATCGGGCCGCTGCTCAATAATGGAATGGGTTCCTTTGTGGCGAGCGTGACACCGGACGGCAATACCCTTCTGCTCGGAGGACGCTACGAACCGCGCGGCGCCGAAAGCACCGGGGAGTTTGGGCTTTGGCTGTCGCACCGCACTGCCGATGGATGGAGCTATCCGGCGCGCGTCCGCGTCAACGATTATTACACGAATGCAGCCTACGTCGAATTCTGCCTTTCGAACGATGGCCGCACGATTATTCTCTGTCTTGATCGAAAAGATTCCTACGGCAATAAAGACCTTTATGTGAGCTTTCTTCAATCCGATGGTTCCTGGTCGATTCCCAAGAATCTGGGGCCGGATGTGAATTCCGCCGCCGACGAAGCAACGCCATTCCTTGCCGCCGATGGAAAGACGCTCTACTTCGCATCGGATGGGTTCCCAGGCTACGGATCGATGGACATGTTCATCACGCGCCGTTTGGATTCAACCTGGCAGCACTGGAGCGAGCCGGAAAATCTGGGGCCGCAGCTTAATTCGAGTGGATGGGACGCTTACTATACTGTTCCCGCATCGGGAGAATATGCCTATTTTGTCTCTACACAAAACTCCTACGGTCAGGGAGATATTTTCCGTGTCAAGCTCCCAGAGGAACTTCGTCCGAAACCGGTTATGCTCGTGGGCGGAACTGTTCGCGATGAAAAAACCGGCAAGCCGGTGATGGCGGAAATTATCTACGAAAATCTTGAAACGGGAAAAGAGATTGGAAGCGCGCGCACAAGTCCGGGAACCGGGGCGTACAAGATCACGCTGCCGGCTGGAGAAAATTATGGTTACCGCGCCGAAGCGCCGGGCTATATTCCTGTGAGCGAAAATCTCGACTTGAAAAATGCCGGAGCCTATCAGGAATTAAATCGAGACCTCACACTGGTGCCAATTGAAAAAGGGGAAGTCGTGCGGTTGAACAATATTTTTTTCGAGACGGCAAAGTCGGACCTTCGGCCGGAATCCTTCGCAGAACTGGACCGCGTGGTCATGCTGCTCAAGAGTAATCCAAACATGGAAATTCTGCTTGGCGGACATACCGATAATGTCGGATCTCCTGCATCGAATGTCCAGCTCTCGTCCGCGCGCGCGCTGGCGGTACAAACTTTTCTCATTAGCAAAGGCATCGATGCTTCACGAATGAAAACGAAAGGCTTCGGCGATACGAAGCCCGTTGCATCGAACGATAACGATGCGGGCAAGCAGCAAAATCGGAGGGTGGAGTTTACAATCTTGAAGCAATAGCGTAATGCAAAAGCATCAGCAAAGAGCCAAACGCAAGTTTGCGATTGATTGTTAGGCGCTGCATGCTGATGGAACTCCCCATTGCCGAGCCTCGAGCACCGCGCGAACCGCGGCCGGAGTGGCTGAAAGTAAAAATCCCAACCGGTGAGACGTTTCACCATTTGAAGCAACTGATGCGGTCGAAAAGCCTGCATACCGTCTGCGAGGAAGCGCGCTGCCCGAATATGGCGGAGTGCTGGAATGCGGGAACTGCTACGTTCATGATTTTGGGCGATACCTGCACCCGCTCCTGTGGATTTTGTGCCGTGAAAACGGGCCGGCCCCTGCTGCTCGATCAGGAGGAACCCATTCATGTTGCCGAGGCGGTGCGGGATATGGGGGTGAAGCACGTTGTCATCACCAGCGTGAACCGCG
>DASYAJ010000186.1:0-3012 GCA_036501405.1 Kapaibacterium sp. (SeqCode) | reverse complement strand
CTGCCCCCGCCTTGAAAAGGCGGGGGTGTCTATCAACTGTCCGAACAGCGTTGCGCTGTTGGAGCGCGTAATGCGTACCTTCCGGTACTCGCCGACCTCGGCATCCATGCGCGGAAAGATCACCATCTTGTTCGTATCGGTGCGGCCTTTCCACTCGGATTCCTCTTTTTTCGAGCGTCCTTCGACAAGCACGGTATGCTCGCGTCCGCTTTCTTTTAAGTTCCTGCGAGCGGAACTTTCATTCTGAATTTCGATGATCTCTCGCAAACGCCGCGTTTTTTCTTCGAGCGGAACATCATCGGCAAGTTTATCCCACGCGCGCGTGTTCGGGCGCGGCGAATAGTTGAACATGTATGCGCCTTCGTATTCTACTTCGCGCATGACCGATTTCGTCATCTCGTGATCTTCGAGCGTTTCGCTGCAGAAGCCGACGATGATGTCCGTCGAGAGCGCCCATCCTCCGCCGGTTCCTTGAAAAGGAGGGGGAGTTTGTTCTGCGGCGCGCCGAATCATCTGGATGATCGACATATAATGGGCGCGCGTGTAGGTGCGGTTCATCAGCTTGAGGATGCGATCGGAACCCGATTGAATCGGCAAGTGAATGTACTTGCAGATGTTGTCGTGCTCGGCCATGGTATCGACAAGCTTCTGATCGAAATCCTGTGGGTGGCTGGTGGTATAACGAATGCGAACACTGGGAACCGCGCGAGCGCAGGCTGCGAGAAGATCGGAGAAATCGAACTCTGCCGCCTTTTCAAGGCGGGGAGTATTGTCGACGATACTGGGGGGTGGTTGATCTCGATAGGAATTAACATTCTGCCCAAGCAGCGTAATCTCCCGGAACCCCTGCTGTTCCATTTCCCGGCATTCATCGACGATGGAGGTGAGCGACCGGGAACGTTCCCGTCCGCGGGTGAAGGGCACGACGCAGAACGTGCAGAACTTATCGCACCCGCGCATGACAGAGATGAATGCGCTGATCCCTGCATTGCGATAGGGAAGGATATCGTCGTAGGTCTCGGTGCGCGAGAGTTTTACGGCCATCGTAGGTTCGGTGCCACTGATCGAATCGACGAGCGTGGGAAGCTTCCGGTATTCATCCGGCCCGACGACCAAATCGACGATGGATCCCGAATTCTTGAGCAAATCTTTTCGCAAATGCTCTGCCATGCAGCCCAGAACCCCGATGACGATCTCCGGATTTTTGCGCTTGAGCGATTTCCAGTGATCGAGGCGATTCCAGACTTTTTCCTCGGCATTTTCGCGGATGGCGCAGGTATTCATCAGCGCAAGGTCCGCGCCTTCCGGCTGCATTACCGGCTGATAGCCAGCGCGATGCAGCACCGAAAGCACCACCTCGGTATCGGCCACATTCATCTGGCAGCCGTAGGTCTCGATATAGACGGTCTTCATGTTCCGGCCGTACAAACCACGAGACGCGATTCGGGTTCCACACCCGGCTTATCGGACGATAATCGGAATGCTTTGGCGGGATTCTTCCATAGAGACAACGCATTCATACATGCCGGGCGGGATCTCTGCGGAGACGTTCCACTGGAACGAATGCTCGCCGGCGGGAAGCTCGCCCGCAAACACGCGCGCGACTTCGACGCCAAGCTGGTTCACGATAGTGACGGTGGCGTAGCCATCCAACGACGTGAAGTTCAGCGTGGTGGAATGGGTAAGTGGATTGGGGTAGGCGGAGAGGGGAGTATTTAATGGTGACGAGGAGGCCACGGAACTAAGGCCGAAATCGGAAAGAGGACGGCGATAGATGCCTTCTGCAAAAGTACCTGCAAAAAGATTTGAACCGGCCACAGCGAGTGTTTGTATCTCAATGTTCGTCAATCCTTCCGATTTCCAACTTTTGCCAGTATCGGACGAAAGATAAACGCCGCCATTGTAATCTCCCGCGAAAAGATCGGATCCACTTACAACGAGTGTTGTGATCCTGTTGGTATCGAGTCCTGCCGATGTCCAACTTCTGCCGGTGTCATTTGAAAGATACACACCCGTATATGTGGATGCAAAGAGAAGTGACGAAGATGAACCATCACCCATGACTGCTAACGCTTGCACGTCCATATCTCCCACATTACCGCCCGCTATCCAAATGCTACCGCTGTCAGATGAACGAAAAATACCATTCCCATAAGTTCCTAAGAAAACAACCGGCGAGGATAAGTTCGAACCTATCACTGCAAAGGATGTGATCGCTTCGTTCGTCAAACCGCTATCAGCGTCCTTCCATGTTGTGCCGTTATCCGTTGAGCGCAATACACCGCCTCCGCCAAAGGGGCCCGTAGTGCCAGCGAATACTATCGGCGTCGAGGTGTCTGTTCCGCCGATTGACTCAAGGGCAGATACTTCCAGTGTAGGTGGCAAACCATTCGTTGCTCTTGACCAGGTGGTGCCGGAGTCTGACGAACGAAAAATAAGACCTGTAAGTCCTGTGAGAAATCCAGCTGTGCCAGCAAAAATAACTGGAAAGGATGAGTTTGCAGTGCTCACGGTAAGAGCGGTGATATCGGAATTCGCTGGAAGTCCACTACTTGCTTGCCAGTTGCTGCCGTCGTCAGTTGAAATGAAAAAGCCACCGAGATAATTTCCTCTAAAGTCAGATCCTTCTCCAGCAAATAGCATTGGTGAATCCTGCCCGATGACAGTAAATGCTTGCACATTCGTATTCACCGGCAATCCATTACTTGCATCGGTCCAGATCGTTCCGTCATTCGTCGAAAGGAAAATTCCATTTATTGTCCCAGCAAAGAGATTATTGCCACTCGTTGCGAAGGTCGTCATGAAGGTATTTGTGAGGCCGGAATTCACGGAGGCCCAACTTGCTCCTTTGTTCGTCGAACGATAAACGCCGCCCTCATCCGTTCCGACAAACAAATCATTCCCGCTCACAGCCAAGGTGTAAATGTACAGACCTCCTTGAACGCCACTGCCACCCAATCCGGTAGTATCCGCCACCCAATTGGAACCATTATTAGTCGAGAGAAAAACGCC
>DASYAJ010000185.1:0-2818 GCA_036501405.1 Kapaibacterium sp. (SeqCode) | reverse complement strand
AGGCGCACAAGGGCCTTCCAACATCGATCACGGAGCTAAGCGATCGAAGTAAATCGATGGGACTGATGCAGCCGATGGGTGAGGTTGCCAGGGAGCAGGGTTACGACTCCATTTATCTCTCCAGTCTCTTCGAGCCATTTAATTCCATCGATCAGGGAGCGACCCTGCTCAAAAAATTACTCACTCGCTATGGCCGGGATACGCTCGCGGCCATCAGCGCCTACAATCAGGGAACTCCGCGTGAAGTTCACGGGACATTTGCCAACGCGCAATATGTCTATCGCGTGAATGTCGCGTGGCGTCATTACGATCAAGCCTTCCATTATGCCTACCTTCACAGTCAATCCAAAGAAAATCTACGCCTTGCTGGGCGTAATCGGAACGATATTAACGATTCTGGTAGCCTTGCAAAACCTGCATTGCGACGGGAACCCGATTCTACCGCCGTCGCACAAAACAACGGTCACGCGGGAGGCATCGGTCCGCTCGCGGCCGGATACGATCTGGGTTCACGATACACTGCGAGCCAAGATTTACCTCTTGGCGAAGGCGAACGCAACGAATCTGAGTGGGATCGACTCCTCGATAACTCCGATACTTTCTGCTTCGTCGGACTCGGCATCATCATCGTGGGCCTGTCTGGACTCGCTATTACAATCCGCCGATTCGAACGCCGTTGGACCCGACTCGATAACGGTGTGTCACAACCCGGTCAGCGGCATTTTCTTTATCGATCTGAGACTCGCCGCGCGTGAACGGACAATCGCCGGTCCTTTCATCCACACTGACTCGATCGTCACGCTTCACGACTCGACGACTGTCACTCGGACGCTGCCGAAAAGCTTCTGGGATGATGTGCTTTCGGACGCAGAAGTGATCGGCGGGTTCGTTTTGGGATTCGTAATCGGCAAGGTGATACCATAGGATTCCTCACAGACCCCTTTACTCGCGTTTACTTTTGATCTTTTGGGCAATCCGAGTCCAATGACACGCAGTTTTCAGCCACGGGCTTCTAATTGCGTAACACGGAACTATTGACATGGACATCGAAGCGGCTTATCTCGCATTCCTGACAGCGCTCGATGCGCTGCCGAATTGCATTGTCATCGGGCCGTCCTGCTTTTCAACGATGCAAAACTGGCCGCTGCCGCCGAACGGTGCTGCGCTGACGGTCGATTTGGATCAGATTGCGATCGGCACCGATAACGAATCGGCAGAATCGATCCTTGCAACCGGTCTCACGCTCCCGATCTGCATTCATGTGCCGATCGACACAACGAATTTTCGCGGGCTGCTCTCGCAATGCCTCACAATTCTTAACCTCATGATTCCCGTGATCGTATCCTCCTTCCCGAATTACGCGACGGTCATCAATGACATGTACACCGCCGTCGTCGCTTTCGGTCGCGGGGAAGCATTTGGATGCGGATTCACGCTCACTATTTCGCAAATTTAAGATGCAGACATTCAACGAATGGGTTAAACAAGGTCAGGCATCACTTGCGAAGGCGAGTTATCCCGCCACGCGGGAGCTAATGCGTCCCGCAACACCGCAAGAGACGAAAAACGTGAATACGCTCACGACTTCGCGTCGCCATCCGATGGCTCCGCCGAATGGCGATGAGCATGGGAAGCTTTCTCTGCTCTCCACGTCGGAAGTGCTTCCTGCCATCGAGCGGATGATGAAGGCCGAAGCGAAGCTCGAAAAATATTTAGAGGACTATCCCGCAATCAATACGGTCCTCATCGATCGATTAGGCGCGGCTGTGAGTCCATTCGATCCCTACGTGCTGCTCACGCTGGTCGATAACAGCGGCTACCTGAGTGCCGCACTCACGGCCAAGTGCGCTGTGACTGTTGGGCAAGGCTACGATGGCGATCCGGAACTGCTTGCGCATTTGCAAATGGCGAATGAGAACGAGACCTTCCAGGACGTGCTCGATCAGTGGGCGCTCGACATCGAAATCTATGGGAACAGTTACATCGATACGGTCCGCACGGCGCAGACCGCCAATTTTTACAATGTTGCTGCGTTGCTCACGCGCGTGAAGCCGTTGCGTGGAACGAATTACAAAGAGTTCGTTCACTATGCTTATGGCCTCGGGATGCTTCTGGCTTCAACGGTGGAAGAGTTCATGCCGACGAATAATCGTGGCGTTCGGCAATTCAAGCTTTCGACGCGACGCGGGAACCGATATTACGGCGATCCTTCGTGGATCTCCGCCAAGAAAGCACTCGTCATCAATTACGACATCCTTTCGCTCGCAGAAAAGTTCTTCGAGAACTCTTTCATGGGGGATAAGATGATGGTGATTAAAGGTGCCGATTACACCGATGACGACGTGGAGAACATGCGTAACTATTTGATGCACATGGGCCAGGGTATCGATAATGCGCACAAGCTGCTTGTGCTTCAAGTTGGTCCCAACGAGGATGTGACGATGAACTCTTTGAACGTGGACATCAAAGATGCTTCGTTCCAACCGCTCCGTGCTGACAACAAAGAAGAGATAGTCGCCGCATCGTCGGTCCCTCTCTCGATCGTCGGCGTGGCAACACCCAGCAAGCTGGGCGATACGACCAGCATTCGCGAATCGCTCCGGCTCTTCAAAGTGACCTACGCCAATGGCCGCCAGAAAAAATATGAAGCGTGGTGGCAGAATCTTTTTCGCGATGCTGGACTCCCGAAATGGGACACCTTCCGCTTGAAGCAGATCGATACACTGCTCGAGGATTCCGATATTCCGCAGCTCGCGCAAGCCGTCAGCGCTGGCTTCATGACGGCGGAAGAAGCGCAGGAGCAATTAAATTCCGAAAA
>DASYAJ010000184.1:0-6685 GCA_036501405.1 Kapaibacterium sp. (SeqCode) | reverse complement strand
GTTGGCGACGTCGCCGGCAACAGCCGCGAGGCCAGGATGAATGCTTTTCAATGCTTCGACAGATTGGAGCGAATGGGCCAGCGCGATGACCTCATGGCCGGCCGAAAGCAAATCCCGCACAACCGGCTCGCCCACAAATCCAGATGCACCGGCTACAAAAATTTTCATGAGAAACGGTGAAGTAGTAAGAGATAAAAAGTAAGAGAGATGAGGTAAGAAGTAAGAACGAATTCCCCAAGTTTTTTCGCGCGACCGAAAAACAAGATCGGCGTGTTAATAATGCGCCGCAAAATATTTGTTTGCTTCTTATTCTTTATTCTTATCTCTTACTTCTTACCTCTTATCTGAAACATGTTTACCGGCCTTATTGAAGAACTCGGCACAGTGGTTGACCAAACCTCTTGTGGAACATCGCTCTGTCTTAAAATTAAGGCAGAGCGAATTTTTCGAAGCATCGCGGTGGAGAACGATTTCTCTGCCAAAATGCCGCAAAATGGGCTGAAAATTGGGGATTCAATTGCGGTCAACGGCATCTGCCTGACAGTAGAAAACGTCGAACCGCCCTTTTTTCAGGTCACTGCGGTAGAGGAAACGCTTCGAAAAACCACACTCGGTTCTTTGACAATAGGTAGGGAGCGCACCCATCATGCGCAGCGCATGAGCGATCAAGTCATGAGCAATCATTTCATGAGCGATCATGCGCCGATCAACCTCGAACGCGCAGCGACAATCGAGACCCGCTTAGGCGGCCATCTCGTCCAGGGCCATGTCGATACAACGGCCCGGCTCGCCGCAGTTCGTGAAGTGAATGCGGATGATCAATCGTCTAATGATCGATCATCGGCGGACAGTTGGGAATTCGCATTCGAAATTCCCGAGGAGTTCGCGAAGTATGCGATTCCGAAAGGTTCGATCGCCTTCGATGGCATTAGCTTGACAATTGCTGAGGTCAGACCTGCAACCTCGAAGCAGGAACACGGCAGTATCGTCAAAGTTGCGATCATTCCCCATACCTATACTCATACGAACCTTGCGTTCCTGAACGTAGGAGACCCGGTCAACGTGGAGTTCGACGTCATTGCGAAAATGGTCGAGCAGTTCGTGAAGCCCTACGTGCGATAAAAACGGCCGGCGTCACTGTAGTAAGAGAACTCCGGACAATGGCGAGCATCACGAGTTCCCAAACAAGTTAAATAACAATTCGAAACCGCGGCGAGCGGTCTAAAGCGCGAAACACGCTGCGACCGAACACCGCACAAACCACAGGCCGAAAGGCTTTGGAGAGAGGAAATAGTAATGTCAAAAGGCGGCGGAGCAGGAAAAGTCTATTTTATTTTGTACCTGGCGGTTCTTCTCGAACTGCTGATTATCATCGTCGAGCGCGACGATGCCGAAGAAGCACTTCGGAAAGAGAAAGAGGAACTCCTTCGAAAAACGAAGCGGATTCAGCTTATTGCAGAGACGATTATTAATTCGCTCCGCGGAAGCCCCACGGCTGTTAGTTCCACCTCGGACCAGAGCATGGTCTTAGGCGATAAGAACGAGGTGAACGGACGCGAGTTCAACGTCCGTATTCGCCTGGCCGATCCGGCTCACGATACCGTGAAGGACCTCGATCTTCATATTCTCCGCAATAATTCGGAGATGGCAGTCATCAATATCGCCGCAGATTCGGTTATGTATCCGCGCATGAAAGATTCGGCTTCAAACAACGATATTATTTTCAAATACAACTTCAAGCCGCAGTTCGGAGCCGGAGAATACAAACTCCATTTCGACGCAAAGACGAACCAGATTGTCGGCGTGACTCAGACGGCCTCGCCAGACGATACCGTTAAAATCGGTGCGGTCCATTTGACCGTAAAAGAACTCAAAGAAGTGAAGGACGGCATTCAGGAGAATATCAGTCTTCGCGGATATATCGATTCCTTGCTCAATGGCGGATATGAAAACTTCGCCGCGAACATCGGCTCGAACGAATTCACGGTGAACGTCAAGCCGCCGCAGGAAGTCGATCAGCTCAAGATCTTCCCACAGGAAGCGAATTTTGCTTCGTTCCCAGCACTGGATTTGCCGAATGGCATTAAAATCGAAGGCGCGACCATTTCCGGTCCGCAGGGTGTGCACGTCAGCGTCGTCGATGGTCCCGGTCAGATCATTCCGGCACCCGCCGATTCCGGCTTCTGCTGGACTTGGAAACCGGAAGCCAAAGATGCTGGGCAAACCTATACGATCAAGCTGGCTGGTAAAGCGAATCGAAATGGTATGGAAAAAGATCAGGCAACAACGACCTTTACCGTCAGTGTGGATAAGCTCGAACCCGCTACGCCTTCGCACTTTTTCCCAGAAAATGCCAAGACGCACGATGGAACGCCTTATACGAACGTCCCCTTCAAAGCGAATGAAAAATTTGCTAACTTGGATGGCACGTATCGTACCGAACTCTACATCAACGGCGCAAAGGTCGCCACTGCCGAAGAGCCGACAGTGGAATACACACCGGAGTTTATGAAGGATGAGGGAAAATCTCTGGAAGTCAAGGCCTTTTACAAATCCAATACAATGAAGGACTTTGTGCAGATCGACGATCAAACGTTCAAGATCGGTCCGCCGCCGTTGCTGGCTGTTTCGGAAGGCGATCCGAATGCAGGAGATCCGCTCGATGTTAAAGCCGCACTTTCGCTGGCACAGGCCGGAAAATATCAGGAGATCGGTTCCGATCATCTCGATATCGAAAGCGAAGGATATTTCGAAACGAAGGCGACAAAACTTCCGGGCACGGCAGGCGCACGGTTCGAATTCGAAGCGCGCATGACGAGCAAAGGACAGGGCGTCAAAGCGAAAGCGGGCCAGACCGTCAACATTACCATTACCGATCCAACGACCGGTCAAAGTAAGACTTTTGCCGTGCAGATCATGCCAAAAGTGCAGCAACAGCGCGGTTATGGCGGCTATCGCGGTGGCGGGAGCGGTGGCGGCGGAGGTGGAATCCACTAAGCGCAGTTTACGTCTCCGCGAGTTCCTATATTGGAACTCGCGGAGTTCTCACTTCACGATTTTTTATTTTGCATTCCGATAGTTATGACATTCACGTTCAGTCGAACCCCGAAACGGCTGCCGATCTTCGCGCTCGCAGCATTTTCTCTTTTCCTTTCTCCGCTTGTCGCGCTTGCGCAGGCTAAATACACGTCCGATCCGGTCTCCGATTCTCTGAGGAACCTCACGCTCCGTAACGAGAAAATGTACCGGATGCTCAACGCGATGGACGATAAAGGCTCCTCCTACGAGTTTACCAACATTACGGCATGGAAAATCACGGATGACGATCTGAAAAATCAGATCATCAAGGTTTACACGGCGCAATACGGCACGAAGCAGTTGAAGAATTTCAATATCAATAACGTTTACGTATTTAGCGCACCTTCGGGACCGGACCACTACGTTCCATTCCATATTCTTTTTATGGGGCAGCATGTACAGCCAACCGATAGTACCGGAGAATCGGGCGAAGAAGCGATGTTCGGCTCCCACCATCGCGCGGCATCAACGGCGGACCAGCCGGTCGCTTTTAAGGGCATCGATGTGATTCGCATGATGGCCCGCCAGCCAGCATTGCTTGAAAATATCAATGCCATTCAGGGCGATCTGGTCGAGCTTCCGGGCGATATTGCTCCGCGCGGTGTGCAGATTCTCAAGAATCCGGACGAGCGCTACGTGTTCCACGAAATGTTCACCGGATTTTACTCGAAACAGCAGATGATCGACGAACAAAATTACGCGCTCGGTGCGCCGGCGCCATGGAGCGATCTCATCGTGACCGATACGACGGCAGCCGTTATCCCGCTCGACCCGGACGAAACGCAATATGCGCCTGTCGAGCAGCTCAACTATCGCGCATTCCATGCCGAGCGGACGATCGACCTTGCGGTCGACCATCTCACGGCGAACATCACGCGGGGCGATCAGCTCGAGTTCCAAATTGGCGATCCCGAAGTCGGGCTACCATTCTGGTCGAGCGGCGAAGCACGGCTGTGGCTGACGATGCGCAACCAGATTGGGACCGAAAGCGATTTTTCGATCGGCTTTGATTTCCCGAATTTCGGACTGGGCAATGTGAACGGTTCGGTCTTCCAGCCACGATATCTTTCGGGATTCTATGGCGGATCGGTCGCAGCTTATTTCGCCGGCATCGACTTTTTCAGCGCATTCAATATGCCGATCGCGTTCAACTTCTCGGTGTTCCCGGCCGGAGGGTCGAACTCCTCGATTATCGATAATGGTGCGGAGGGAGAAACTCCGACGCCGATTGCAGGCGGCCCAACGACCGTCGCGGCAGGCCAAACGTTCTACCGCACCTCATTCATCGGACAGATTTACATTCCGTTCATCGTGCAGCTCGATCCGGCGAACTTCATGCAGTTCTCGGCCGGTATCGGCATCGATAACGTGAAGCTGAGCTGGATTCCGAAGAACGATAGCATCGCGGAAGCTTACGGTTACGGCACCAGCGCGGGTGGATCGGTGCAGGACCTGCTCTATAACGGCAAGACCTACGTTTCGACGCCATTCACGCCGCATGTGGGAATCGAATACGTGAACCATCGGGCTAATAAGTTCGGCCTCGATTTTCAGTACGATCACCTCTTCACCTTTGGCGGATGGCTGGAACTGATTCCGGACCATCTTCGCATCGAAGCCAGCTACACTGCGCCACTTGTGCGCGATCCGCTGCCTTACGAGCCTCCCTACTTCTTTATGATTACCCCCCGTATCTATTTCTAATTTTTCAGAAGCACCGCATCTCATGAACCTACCCATGCACACAATGATCAAACGATATTTCGGTCTGCTTCTGGCGGCACTCGCGCTTGCGATCGGCACACCGATGGCCGCTCCGAACCTCGCACTGGCACAACCAAGCTTCGGCGGCGGAGAGCAGCAGCCCCAATCGCCACAACTGACTGCGAAGGACTCCTTCGAAATCGCCAGCCAGGAAAATAAAACGCTCGAAACGATCATGCACTCGATCAACTCGATCGATACCGCAAGACAAAACGAGCTGATTCAATGGATCATCACCGACCGGACGATCCGTTCCCGCGTTATCAGCGCGCTGCGCAAAGGCGGATACAGTATCCGGCCGAATTCGATCGCCGAAATGACCGTCACGCAAAAACCGCCGACTGGCGATAACAGCGATATGGCGCTCTTGCGGATCGTCGTCGAACAGACCGGCATCTATGGCGAACCGCGTATCCGGCAAATCCTCGGTTCGACGCTCTACGATGAAATTAATTCGCGGCAAGGCTACGAGTTCACGCTGATTTCGACCGAGCAGGAGCAGCAGAAAATTCAGTTCCTCGCTGTGAACGCCTCGCTGTTTGGCGGTGACATCATTTTCAAATCCGGCTTTGGGTTTGGCCTCAATCTCGGTGACGATTACATCGGCTATCCCTTCTGGCTGCCCGGCACAATCGGGACCTACGGCCTCATCCGCAATGGCGTGACCGATTTCCGTATTGGCATCGAGTGGCCGCTCGGCCAATCGGGTATTGCGCCGTTTACGATCTCGCAGGGTCTCGCCATTCGCGAGCGTAAGCTTGCCGGAGCAATGGCCTTTGCGGCGGAAGTCAAGCAGGACCTCGGTCTGCTTGCGGAACAATCGGGCAAGCTCCACTTTGGTCTTGAATTCCGCGATGCCTTTACGCCGAACATCAATAGCTTCCCGAGTTATGCCCTTGCAGGGCTTGCGGATGATCAAGATCCTTATGCCACGGGAACGGGTGGTTCCCACAATCATGGTGCAAAGGATAGCCTCTACTATCTTGCGCTTTCCGCTCATGCATATGTCGAGTATCGCACGCCCAATCAATTCCTGAGCGGAGGTTACGTGCAGTTGGGCGGCGGAATGCATTCGATTCAGCCGGTTACCGTCGGTGTACAACCAATCGACCCCGCCAATCCGAATACCGATCTCGATTTCGATACTCGGCAGAACTTCTTCGATCCGTTTATCAAGCTTGGTTATATTCGTACCGGGGAATCGGGCGACGAATATGGCATTAGCGTTCAATACTCGAACGAACTGCTGACCGACGCGTGGGTGCAGCTTTTTTCGTGGCTCCAGCTCGAGGCGAAATACTCTACCGTCATCGGACGCGATCCCTACCCGTGGGAATGGAAGGATTACGTGATGGTCTCGCCGAAGATCATTTTGAACTTCTAACTACCCGCCACACGAAGAATTCTGAAAGCCCGATCGACGATCGGGCTTTTTTTATTCATTTTAATATATGTTGGCATTCTCGTTGAAGCAATAAATGTAGGATTTTCATGCAGCTTAGAACGACTTTAGTACCACCGGATGCGCCCGACGATTCTTTTCCAGAACCAGGCTCAGAACAGAACGGCCATTCCGCAAAGGAAATGGACGCTCCAATCGAAGGGCTGCGCACCGACGCATTGAAGCAGCATTCTCGTGAAGAGCAGATTAAGGTCGACCTTGATTCGCCGCACGGCCCCACGCCGATTTCCTACAAGGTCTTTCACCTGATCGAACTCATCAAATCGAGGAAGATCACTCGCATCTTGATTCAAATATGGCAGAGTGATTATTCGATTATCGCATTTGTGCTTGTCGTCGTTAGTTTTTATGCGATGAAAAACACGCGGTACCCTCCGGTTG
>DASYAJ010000183.1:0-2499 GCA_036501405.1 Kapaibacterium sp. (SeqCode) | reverse complement strand
AAATACACCAAACGCTCCCGAAGCGAACGCGCCGCCGAAAAAATGAGGCACAATGAGCGAAGCTTGATTATCGAGCCAGCCCAGCCAGTTGATGATAAGATATACAGGAATCATTGTGACCTGAAAGGGGATCATCATCGTCGAAAGTAGGAGGGCTAAAATGATTTTCTTTCCCAGAAATTGCATTCGGGCAAAGGCGAATGCTGCAAGCGCGGCAGCAATGAGTTCACCGATGGTTCCAAGGACTGAAATCTTGATCGTATTGAGAAAAAACGTTCCAATGGGCAATTCGCGAAAAACCGTTGCATAATTCGAGAACTGCGGCGAGCGCGGCAGAAGCTGAGGCGGAAACTGCACCAGGGCGTCCGGCTTTTTCAGTGACGTCACGACCATCCACAGGAAGGGAAGGATCATGACTCCCGCAACGACGATGAGAACAAAGTATCGAAGAGGGCGAGAATGTGTCATGGCTCGAAAACCCACCTCCTTCGCGCGAGAAATTGAAGCGCTGTCACCGCGAGCACCAACAAGAACAAAATATAGCCGAGCGCGCTCGCTCCGCCAAGATTGAAGAAGCGAAATGCTGTCTGCCAAATGTAGTAACTGAGTGTTAGCGTTGAAACGCCTGGACCGCCGTTCGTCATCACATACGTTTGCTCGAATACTTGAAAGGCACCGATCGTGGTCACGATGAGCACAAAAAAAGTTACCGGAGAAAGAAGAGGCAGGGTGATATGACGGAAGCGATTCCACGCAGACGTTCCATCGAGCCGCGAGGCTTCGTAATAATCGGCGGGAATGTTTGTCAGCCCTGCAAGAAAGATCATCATGTTGTATCCGGCATTTTTCCAGATGCTCATGATTGCGATTGCCGGCAGCGCCCAGTGTGGGTCCCGAAGCCATTTTGGACCGTCAATACCGATCATCGAAAGAAGATAATTTAAAAGCCCGACATCGCTATTATACATCCATGACCATATAATCGCTGCCGCGACCATCGACGTGACAACGGGAAGGAAATAGACCGTTCGGAAAAATGCAATGCCGCGCACTCGCTTTTCGACCAGTATCGCGAGCAAAAGCGAGACGATCATGCTTGCTGGAACGTAAAGTACCACATAGTACACCGTATTCTTAACAACCTGCCAGAACAAATCCGCGGAAAGAAACTCACGATAATTTTGAAGACCGACGAAGTGCGGTGTGGAACCAATATCGTACTGCGTGAATGAAATGTAGAGCGACGCAATCACCGAACCGAGCGTGAAGACTGTCAGTCCGATGAGGACAGGAAGGAGGTAGAGATACGCGGTTCGTGACTTCACGGGCGATTGCGAGAGAGAACGTCGTTCATTTTTTGCGCAATGGCGGCACAACCAGCAGGAACCGATTCGCGGCCTGCGAGCATGTCATCCATGTTGGGAATGAATCCATGGTCGCGCCACTCCTGCCAGCCAAGCGAGACGAGCGTGAAAAGATGACTCGATTGAATAAGATCGAGCAGGGCATGACGATTGCACTTCGGCACTGCATCGAGATATTCGCTCGAATAGGCAAGCGGTTTGTAGAGCGGAAGCCCGGAAAAATAAAGGCTGCTGACTCCTTTTTTCGTCGGGAGTGTGACGATCCACTTAATCAGTTCCCATGCGGAATCCGGCTGCGAACAGGTCTTCGCGATCCCGAAGGCCATTCCATTTTCACGGTCAAGAAGCCCGGCGGTTCCCTTTGGGGGCGCAGTCAGGTCCCAGCGGAACGTTGCGTTTGCCAGTTCGGTCTTCGCGTAGTCGATATGCATCATCATTGCGGCATGGCCGAGCATAAATTGCTGGCCGAGATTCACCGAGGGATCGGGCGGTGGCGCGACATGATATTTCTGGACAAGATCGACCCACGTCTGCACGGCGGATTCCGTCGCAGGCGTGGTCATTTCACTTTTTGTATTATCGTCCGATAAAATTTTTCCGCCGTTCGAATAAATATAGGTATCGACGCCTGGGAACCCGCCATCGTCCACGATCATACCCCATGTGTTTTGCGCAGGATCGGTCGCATTGTTTGTGAGCTTCTGCGCGGCATCGAGCATGGTGGCGTAGGTCCACGTGGAATCGGGGTAGGAAATATGGGCTTTATCGAAAAGGTCTCTATTGTAAAACAGCGCGGTCACGCCGCCCGACGCTGGCATGGCCATCAGCGGGCCAGTGGGAGAGTTTCCTTTTCGCCAGACCGGAAAAAACTGCGTGAAAAAATCGCTGTCGTGAAGGTCGCGATGATAAAACGAATCGAGCGGAATCGTATAGTTCCGTTTGAAGAGATCGGGACTGAACCAATCGTCGATGAGCACAACATCGCCGATAGAATTCCCCCCGGCGGCAGAGGCTTCGATCTTCGCCGTATAGAGTCCGTAAGGAATCGCTTCGACATCGACCTCGATACCGGGATGTTCCTTCATAAAGGGTTCCACGATGTCCTGTTGGATGGAATCTTTGCCATCGATGAAAA
>DASYAJ010000182.1:0-2608 GCA_036501405.1 Kapaibacterium sp. (SeqCode) | reverse complement strand
CGGTCTGGAAACGCGGCAGGATGATCTGCGGCGCGTCCAGCTGTTTCCTTTTTTTTCCTTCGTTGCCGATGCCGAAGAACTCCGGGGTGCGCTCAAGCGTAATCCGCCCGATGTGATTCTTCTTGTCGATCGCTATTTTTCGATGGCCTTTGTGGATGTACTGCATGAAGTCGGAAAAGCGGGATTCGAAATTCCGATTATCGTTATCCTTCCCGACGGTCAGGACCTGCAAGGCATAGAGGCAATGAAACGCGGGGCGCAGGACTATCTGCTCGAAACCGAACTTCAGCGGCTTCCACCTTCGATTATGCTCGCCTTGCGCGATAAGCCGGTGAAACATCCCGGTGGAGTCAATCCCAATGAAACGGCCGCGATGCCTTCCGCTTCATTCGTTCCAGCAGGATCGGGAACGGAATCGGCAGAATCCCTGATCGGAAGCTTGATCGATATTGTAACGGAACTCGATCTGATAGGGAACATTTTGTATGAGAGTCCTTCGATATTCGATCAATTAGGATATACACAGGAGGAATTGATCGGGCGGAATGCGTTCACGCTGATTCACCCGCTCGATGTGCCGCGCGTGATGCCGGTGTTCATGGTCGCGTTGGCGAATCCGGGCATTCCGCATTCGGCGCGGTTCCGGTTCAAGCATAAAAAGGGTGGCTGGCGCATTTTGGAATCGGTTGGAAAAGCGATTCCGGGAAAAGATGGTGGCCGTCGCATGATCGTCACATCGAGAGTCTTCACTGACGAAGCGCGCGTGCGTCCTGATTTTGGCGATACCGATGCCCAGTTCATGGACTTGGTCGAATGTCTCGGCGAAGGCATTCTCATCACCGATACCAGCGATAAGATTCTCTATGCGAATCCTCGAATGGGAGAGTTCACCGGACATAGCGTGCAGGATTTATTAGGCCAACTTTCGTATAAATTATTCCTTCCCGAAGAGGCATGGCCACTCTACATGCAGCAGAAAGAGAAATGGCTGCTTGGGAACCGGGAGGAATATGAAATTTCTGTTCCCAAAAAAGACGGCTCGCTGCTTTGTATGCACGTGAATGTTTCACCCTATCGCAATCGCGAGGGCATTATCACCGGAACCCTTTCGGCTTTCACCGATATGACGAAGCGCAAGAATGGCGAGGAGGAAATTCAGCGCGCCTTCGAGCATCTCAAATCCGCGAAAGAACGTGCCGAAGAGATGAACCGGCTCAAGACGAGTTTCCTGAACAATATCGGTCACGAAGTACGAACTCCGCTCAACTCCATCCTCGGTTTTTCGTCGCTGATGAACGAACTGCTCGAGGGAACGGAATATGCGACGTATGCCTCCTCGATTCATGCGAGCGGGAAACGATTATTCGATACATTCGAAAGCATTCTCGATCTTTCTCGCGTCGAATCGAAGACGCTGGAGTTGAATCCTTCCCGAGTGTATCTCGATGCGGAAGTACACCGAATTATGGCGCAAATGCTTCCATTGGCGCGCGAGAAGCGACTGGAAATGTCGGTCGATGCCGGCGCATCGCTCGCGGCCTGTGTGGACGTCCACTATTTCGAGCGGGTCTTGAAAAACATGATCGGCAATGCGATCAAGTTCACACCGGAGGGATTTATTCGCATTCGCGTTCGTCGTGCCGATGACGATGCGTCCGAGATCGATATCGAAGATTCGGGCGTCGGCATTTCCGAAGAATTCCTTCCCTATCTGTTCCAGGATTTCTATCAGGAGTCCGACGGACTTGCGCGTCAGTTCGAAGGCACTGGCCTCGGACTTCGGATTTCGAAACGGCTGCTCGAACACATGGGCGGCTCGATTTCGGTTACGAGCACCAAGGGCAAAGGAAGCTGCTTCACGATTGCGCTGCCGCTGAATATTCCCGATTATATTCCCGCCGAAGCGTTGGCGATGGCTTAAAGAAGCGTTCCAACGGGGCCAGCGGCAAGCGGTTCCATCGAGAATGTTTCCGAGGAACGATCAAGGACAGCAGCCGGTAAATTTTTTGTAGCTTTCGCTCCCATTTCCTTCAGTTGTTCCGATTGTCGAACAAGATTTCCCGTGCCGGTCGAGAGTTTGTTCATGGCGTTCGAATATCCTGCTTTTGCGTCGTCCATTTTTTTGCCGACCGAGATCATATCGTCCACAAATCCGACGAATTTATCGTACATTTTTCCTGCGCGATCGGCAATATCCAACGCATTTTTCGTTTGGCGTTCCTGCTTCCAGATCGAAGCGATTGTCCGCAGCGTAGCCAGCAATGTAGAAGGACTAACGATAACAATCTTTCGATTCCAGGCATATTCGAACAGTTCATTGTCGCCCTGAATCGCAAGCCCAAAGGAGGACTCGATCGGCATGAAGAGTAAGGTGAAATCAGGGGAATCTAATTCCGAAAGCGAAGCATAATCCTTCTCGCTTAATTCTTTAATATGCTTTTTGACCGAAGCGATATGGTCCTGGAGTTCCTTGTTTCGTTCCTCATCGGTCGTTGCGGAAATGCAGCGTTCATAAGCAACGAGCGACACTTTCGCATCGATCACGATATGTTTTTTCTCGGGGAGATACACAATCGCGTCGGGCTGCACTCGATTACCATTCTCGGTT
>DASYAJ010000181.1:0-2654 GCA_036501405.1 Kapaibacterium sp. (SeqCode) | reverse complement strand
TCTTTCGAAATTGCGCTTGCCGCACCATGTGGTCTCAATATGCTGTTTTGCCGTTGGGAAGCAGTGGAATCTGAATATCGAGCGTGTGGCCTTGCGTGCCGAATCGAAAGCGCACTCGAGACATCCTGCCGATGTCGCGGGTTTTCCATTCGGAAGTGTCAATCGGTTCGCCGGGCTTGTCTGACGATGAAAATTCCACGTTGTCGCCTTGCTGTTTGATTTTGCCGGGATCGAGGTCGTACACTTCCTGGGCCTTTACATCCACCAACAAATATCGTTTCCACAAGCGGATCAACAACACACCGCGTTTTTCCGCATGATACATATTCC
Organism: Kapaibacterium sp. (SeqCode); assembly: GCA_036501405.1. Lineage (GTDB taxonomy): Bacteria > Bacteroidota > Ignavibacteria > Palsa-1295 > Palsa-1295 > PALSA-1295. Next base: position 2,324 of record DASYAJ010000181.1, on the reverse strand, counting down.
ATGAACCCGGCGCGTCTTCATTGAATCGCAAAATGGCGAATGGCACCGGCTTCCAAACGGTTTCTTCTCCGGGCGCAGCCGCCGACGCAGGGCGTGAAATTATTATCGCCAGCAAGCCGATGAATGCCACGCCTACGAAGAGGAGCAGTGGTTTGATCCATCGGAAAAACATTGGAGCGCGGGCCGAATCGTAAGCTTGCAAAGTTTTCCTCGCTTTTCGAGTGTACGACGCGCTGTAAAGCCCAGCAAGCATCGTGCTGTCGCAAAGTTCAGGGCACGAGAGGGACCCTTTTTGCCATCGGCGATGTTTCAGCTCAGGTTCTATACTCTCAGCGAATGGCTAGGTACTTCCGGGTATTGGTTTTGATTCAGGGATAGGTACGCTCGATTAGCGCGATACTCCGCGCCAAAGGCACGTCTTAGAACTTTCCCAAAATATGTTGGAGGTAAGGTTTCGGTGAAGGGCCGAAAGAAGTTTGTGAATCTATTGCTGCTGGGTTTCCTGTTTGGAACGAGCCCGATCCGTGCGCAAGCGTCCATGGAGCGAGCGGTAAATTCCGACGAAGAGCAGTCGCTCACTAGCGGGTCAGATGCTTCGGCGTGGCTTGGCGAAGCTCCTCGGCGGGGTTTTGGCGGGCATCCATGCAGAATCGAAAAAACTTCTAAAAAAAGTGAGACGGGACTTCGCCCTTGCCTTGTCGGCAAGGATTGCGCTCCAGATTCCCGCGAGCATGTGATTTTGTTATCAGCGGATAGCGAGCAACCAAACGCTTCTCGATTTTTCTGTGCTCAGGATTTTCACGAAACACTGCCGAGCTTAGGCGCAAACTTTCTGCATGCCCCACGAAGCCTTAGCACGACAACGCGCGGTCCGGAAAAAAGTTCAACCCCTTCCGATCGCGAAGGCCCCACAACCGCATCGGATGTTCAGGCAAATGGACCCATCCAATGGAGCGGATTACTGAAAGACTCCACAAAATTCTTGCTTTTGCAGCAAGCTTTTCGCTTGGCGACGGAAGAAGATACACGCGGCGGATTAAAAGGACCCTTCTTTCACAACTACGTCGCTTCCGTATTGAATATTCATGGATGGAACGATGGCGATCCATTTTTTGTAAATTATGTCGATCACCCGATGGAGGGGTCAGTGGCCGGATTTTTGGAAGTTGCCTACGATCCCCGATATCGCCAAGTGCAATTCGGCAAATCGTCCATGTACTGGAAGAGCCGGCTGCGCGCCACCGCTTTTTCAGCGGCGTTCAGTCTGCAGTTTGAAATTGGCCCCGTTAGCGAAGCTTCGATCGGCGGCATCCAGAGAAATCCGCGGCAAACCGGAGTGGTCGATTGGGTGATTACCCCCGTCATCGGTCTTGGCTGGATGCTTGGCGAGGATGCGCTTGACCGTTATGTAATCGCGCCGATGGAAATACGAACAACGAATCGAGCCGCGCGAATACTATTGCGCGGCGTTTTAAATCCCACTCGAAGCTTTGCCAACCTGATGCAGGGAAACGCGCCGTGGCATCGCGACACGCGGCCCGGCTTAACGCAGTTCTGAGCCAGCGAACGGAACCATTTCCCATCCCGCTCATTCAGTATCGCAAAGCCACAATCGGATCGACGCGCATCGCTCTGCGCGCCGGAAAATAACATGCGCCCAGTGCGACGAGCATCAGAAGAATCGCGACACCGGCAAACGTGAGGGGATCGGTTGGGCTTACGCCAAAAAGCATGCCGGCCATCAGGCGAGTCAGCGCAAGGGCACTGACCAAGCCCATGACAACTCCGATCAAGGCCATGTTTAGTCCTTGGCGCAAGATCAAGCGCAATACTTCGCCGCGATTAGCGCCGATAGCGATGCGAATGCCAATTTCGTTCGTGCGGTGAGTAACCAGGTAAGAAAGCACTCCGTAGATGCCCACACTCGCCAGAAGAAGAGCCAATGCCGCAAATACGCCAAATAGAATCATCGAAAATCGTCGCGCGGCAAGGGACGCAGCAATCATCGAGTCCATGGTTTGTACGCCATAAAGCACTTGTTCACCGCTCATTTCCCGGCTAGCCCGGTGAAGTGAATCGAAGAGCGTGGGAACGGATCCATCGGATCGCACTACGACATCAATCCCGGTCGCCGTCAATTTGATCTGCGTGTCTGTAAGCTGCATGAAGGGAAGATAGATTTGGGCGCGCAGCTGATTGCTTTCATCCCGATCGAGTCCCCATTGCTTTACATGTCCGACGATGCCCACGATTTCGGCTTGCCCCGGACCGCCATCGACGCCACGGTCGTCAATATTGATGCGCTTTCCGATTGGGTTCTGGTC
>DASYAJ010000180.1:0-1502 GCA_036501405.1 Kapaibacterium sp. (SeqCode) | reverse complement strand
ACTGTGGGAACCGATTTTTGCGCTGAAATTCAAGAATACTCGATAGTCAGCTGTCAGCGACAAGCGATTTCGCGAAGTGTCTTCACGTCATTGGTCGTTTGTGGTTCGTGGACGATGGAAGCCTTGAAATTCGCCGTCGTTTTCGAGTGAACGTAGAGCCGCGCGACCATTCGAGTTCGAGATTCCCGCCGCTTTTATCAAAGCTGCTGGTTTAGCCTCCTTACCCAATTTTGCGATCGCCTTGCGCATGCGGTCGATGTCAGATATCCCCGATTGCATACATTTTGTAGGAGGCAACCCGTGACTTTTCGGAACATCAGCGAAAGCTACGCACTCCTCTGCAACCATTGCCAATTGCAGGTTTCGGAGACGTTGAATCCATTCATGGACGAGTACGAAACCGTCTCGGAGTGATAAGTTCTCTTTTTCAAGAGCCGTTCTAAACCTGCTACAATCCTTCGACCACTCCTCGGCTGTTTGCTGTGAGAGTCCGTTGCGCACCTCAAGGATGGTTCTGATGTATCTTCCGTGAAGTTGAGGATACGGTTCCCAGCGGCAGTAACTATCTCGCCCTTCATTCTCGAATACCCTTTCGATGACTTCGAATTCCGCGTCGGTTAGATGCCTCCTTTCGACGGATGAATCGAATCTCTCATCCCTCAAAAGATGGAAGTATGTGAGTAAGGCTTGGTTGTTCACTTCTGTCTCGAAATGTCGAGCGAATTCAAGTGTCGACAGGTTTTGCACGATAATGTCGACCACGTAGTTATTAAGGCTGAGGTCGAACTTATGGAGAAGTATTCCCATGACGTTCTTTCCGTTAAAAAATGCAAAAATCATCGAGGGGGCCGGAGCAGAAAGCCAAGTTCCCTCGGTTCCAATCGTTCCCGGAACCGTAGAACTCGGGCCGTATTTCGGTGATGTTGTACCCTCAATTTGGTGGAGGGCAATGCGAGTGATACCGGTTTGAGCCGGCGACTCGCCCGAACGATGTCGTCGAGTGAGACGTCAAGATCCTAGCCACGAAGTTACCTCACCCACAGAGAGCAACATGCAATGAGAAATCAACGCAATGGGCAGCCGCAAATCGGCTCTGGCCTGAACATCATCGCTCCCTCCGTCACCACCGCGGATGTTGTGTCGATGCATTTTCCAAACAATAAACATCTCGAATCGCTCGAGAAGAAGCTCCAGCTCGTGCGTGACTACACAGCTGCGGTCGCGCTCGGCTACGTTCCGGGGTTGTTTCTTTTTGGGTCCGGGGGAATTGGGAAGAGTTATACCGTCGTGCGCCAACTCGATTCGCTGGACGCGAACCACCAAACTCTGAATTCACGAGTAACGGGGTGGGGTCTGATTTGCCATCTCGAGAAGTATCCGTCGCACATCACGCTGATCGAGGATGCCGAATCGATGTATCGCGACCCGCGAGCGATCGGAGTATTGCGAAGCGCACTGGATTGCCAACGCCGTGAGGGCGACGATGGACCCATCGAACGCTG
>DASYAJ010000179.1:0-10213 GCA_036501405.1 Kapaibacterium sp. (SeqCode) | reverse complement strand
ACGTCGCGGGTTCGATCCCCGTCTCCCGCTCTAAGACAGAACCACGATTTTCAGGATTGGATAGATTTACAGGATAATTTGGTATCGAAAAAAATCCATCCTGCTTCTTTTTTAGTTGTTCGAACGGACCGGTTAGGCGATGTCCTCCTGACCTTACCGATGGCGTCCGCTCTCAGGCTGTCTTTTCCGAGTTCCCATGTCTCGTTTCTGGTCCGGAATTATACCGCTCCGATTGTCGAACGATGCTCCGATGTCGATGACGTTCGTCTTGTAAACGATCGACCGTCGATTCGAGAACTTATTCGCGTAATGCGCGGTGAGCGGGCGGCTTTTTTTCCTAATGCGCGATTTTCGCTTGCATTGGCGGCATTTCTTGCCCGAGTTCCCAAACGCATCGGCACGGGCTACCGATGGTATTCTTTTCTCTTCACCGATAAAATTTACGAGCATCGCAAAACCGCCGAGCGGAACGAAGCGGAATACAATCTCCGAATGCTAAAAGCCCTTGGAATCGAAACGAATGTGGATGGCATTGCTTCGATCGAGCTTCGCAAAGAGGAGCGAACTGTTATTCAGAAATGGATCGATGAGAAACTTGGGGGCGGAAGCTTCGCAGTCCTGCATATCGGAAGCGGTGGGTCGGCACAGGCATGGCCCGTGAACTATTTTATCGAGGCTGGCCAATCTATTGCGCATCGCGGAATGAAAATCGTTCTCACCGGCACACCGGAAGAGGAAGCAGCCATTCGCACTGTATCGAAATCGATTGGTGCTGCCGCAATCCCATTCATTGGACATTCGCTCCCGGAGTTAGCGGCGCTTCTGGAACGCGCCGAGATCGTCATAACGAACAGTACCGGTCCAGGACATCTTGCCGCCACGCTTGGAACTCCGACCATCGGATTATTCCCTCTGCCGCTTGCGATCAGCAAGGAACGATGGGGATTTCGCGGTGCGAAAGCGGTAAATCTTTCACCAGATCCGCTTCCAGAATGCCCCAATTGCGCGCAGTGCAACTGCATGGAACGTCTAACCCCCAAAACCGTAGAGCTTACCTTAGAAAAAATCGTGACGCAATTTAATGACGTTAAACTCGTCTACCATAAACTCGTCTGATATTTGATTCTCTTCTCCTAATTACACTGCCGCAACTTTGGCATTGTAACGGTAGCTCAAAGCTTGATGTATCGCCGGATTTTTATCGTTTTTATCGCAGCGGCCGCTCCGCTGCTGTGGCCGGATTGGCTACAGCACTCGTCTGCTGCGGTTTCCGCTCGTGCCACCGTTGAAAACAATCTGGAGCGTAGCCAGCAAGCTACCGGATCGAATGCGTTCCGGCATCTGACCAACGAGGCCTTCACGGTTGGCGAACGGCTCACCTTCGATATCAACTACGGTTTTATCACGGCTGGGCAGGCTGTGATGTCGATTCCGGGCTATAAATATATTGGGAACCGACCTACCTACGAAATGCGGATCGAAGCCTCTTCGGCATCGACTTTCGATTATATTTTCAAGGTCCGCGACCGCTACGAGACTTTTCTCGATGTCGGTGGAATTTTTCCGTGGCGTTTCGAGCAGCATGTCCGCGAAGGACATTATTCGCACGACTACGACGCGATATTCGATCCCGAAAATCAGACCGCGCGCACCAGCGACGGCCACACCTACACGACGCCAGAGTATGTCCACGATATCGTGAGCGCGTTCTATTACGTCCGCACGCTGGACCTGACCCATTCGCACAAAGGCGATATTATCCGGCTCGAAAATTTTTACGATGGCAAAGTCAGTCCGCTCGATGTGCGGGTGTTGGGCCATCAACAGGTCGAGACCGACGCGGGAACCTTCGAGTGCTCGGTCATCGAGCCGATGGTCGTGCAGGGAGGGTTATTCAAGAGCGAAGGATCGATCAAAATCTGGCTCACCGACGATTACAATCATATCCCAGTCAAGATGGCCTCCAAAATCCTCATCGGCGAAATCGAAGCGAAGCTCGTGAAATACGAAGGCGTCCGCAGCCCGCTGACTTCGAAGGTGGAGTGACCCTTCGCTAAAAAAGTACTATCGTTCAATTGCTACTTTGCGCGTTTGCACAGAACCATTTTGCGATATGCGCAGATAATACGTTCCCGATGGAAGCGTGCGGATATCGAGGGTGAAGGGGAAGGAATAAAGGGCAGCGGGTAAAGATTCCCGGCCTAGCGCATCGTCTAATTCGGCGGTTACACTTTGACCGTTGCCTTCGACTCTCACAGAAGCATTCGCGGGATTGGGAATGATACTTTGGATGGAAAATGTGAACGGTTCGCCGCGCAGCGTTTCGAGCAGGATGCTGTCCCCGCAGCCGGTGAAATCGACTTCGACGGAATCGGGACCGAGGAACGAAAGTGCTTCGCAGTCGCAGTTCAGGCGATGACCGTAGAGATGAGCGGAATCGAGCCAGACTTTCGCACTGAGCGATGAATCTCCCACGAAGGTATTGAATGTGAGAGTTATAATTGGATTCGGAAGCGGAGCATTCGAATCGGCGGTGATGTGAAGATCGAGGTAACCGCTGCCCATACTGGAATCAACGATTACCCACGAAGGCGGGAGCGCCAACGAGTCTAACGTAAGATCGGCGGAATCAAAATGGATGAGGATGTGCCCGGAATCAATCCCGATGGGATCGGAAGTTTGTGGTGAAAAGTTCACGGCAACTTTATTGCCGGCGGTTACCGTTGTGCGCTTTACACTGTCTGGAAGTGCGAAAGAAGTTCCGAAAACGTTGAGGGAATCGAGATTGAGATACCATACGGATGATTCAAAAGCGGTATCGAATGTGGTAATATAAACGTAAGGATATTTCACAAAAAAGCGTCGATCGGCAACTTCAAATAGAGAAGGCTGTCCGCATAAATAGCTCCAATGGTAACCTTGATCCGTTGACATATAGACACCCGAACCAACCTGAACAAATAAATGAGATGTGTCCCCAGTAATGCAACCGCCAGAGACAGCCGTGTACTGGTCCTGATTAGTGTTCCGTGGAAATGTGTATAGATTCTTCCACGTATCCCATGCATCATCTGTTCGACTAACAGTGCCACTATAATCTGAAATATCAAAGGAGGTTTTTGTGTTTAAAATTGCAAGCGGTTGCCAACTTTCACTATCCAGTGAAATTGGGTTCCATGTGTAGCCACCATCCTCAGTGCGAAGCCATGGTGCCGCTGGAGGCGGGAATGTTCCAGAACCACCCTGACCAGCGAGAATTCCAATGTTCCCATCAAAAAATGCATAACCAGTCGGATCACCTTCTTCACGAACAGCCCATGTCAAACCTTCATCCCACGAAACAAATTGTCCGGAACTCAGCCATCTCGCAAGAAATAAACCTTTGGTTACGCTATCGTAATAGACTGCGCCTCCTTCATACGGTCCGTTCAGCCCTTGCCAGGTGTTTCCGCCGTCTGAAGTTTTATAACATCCATCGATACTATTCGTAGCTATCCAAGCGGTGAGACTGTCCTTGAATGCAATATCCAAAATGTTAAGGCTATAAACAAGATTCCCATTAGGAAAAGGCAATTTACTCCAAACATCACCCCCATTTGTAGTCTTATAGAGAGCTGATAGCCCGGGACTTCCTACACTAACAAATCCTATTTTGGGAGGTCCTAGAAGGTTCTCGAATTTGATCAATTGTGTTCGTCCATAGACCTTCATCTGAAGTTTCCATTGAGCTTGACACATTATAGAAATAAAAAGAATTAAAATAATCAAAGAAACAAAATAGAAAAACGGAAATGCCAGACACACTGTAGTGAGTCTGGCATTTGTTCCGTTGAACTCTCTTTTCTTCAAATCGGTGAATGATTAATTAGTTAACGGCCAACGACCTTGAACATGAACGGTTCATCTGTCAAGGTGCATGACTTATACGTCCTGACAATGAACTGATTAGCCCCAGGATTACCTATTTCGGAGCAAGTGATTGTTACACAGTCACCGCTCTCGGCGGGATTGCTGGATCCCACAGGCGTAGCCGTAATCGATGCTGCTGCAAGGTTTACAGGTGGTCCTGAGGGACTGTTAAGGAGGAGCTGTACGACATATATTCCTGTCCCGGCCGTATGGGTTATGAGTTGTACTCCTATGTCTGCCGTAATGGCTCCTGGACCCGTTATATCACCCCATGCGACCACAGTATTGTCCGAATATGTGGCACCAACGATGGGGATTCGTCCCCCCACAATATGTGTGTTTCCAGTTTGGTCAAAAACAACAGAGTGACCATCGTAGCTCACTTGAAAAGCATCACGGGGAGTACTTATCGTACCGTTTCCGACAACGAACAACGGATTATCGATTGTTCCACCCGCACGTGCCGTCGCTTTGCTTACGGCAGTTGATGTGGCGTTATGGAACCCAACAACCGTCTGCGCATAGCCATTAGCGAAAAGGCTATCTCCGCCGGGGATTGTGGAGTGATCGGAATTGGGCAGAACGGTATTTTGCTGGCCTCCTCCAATCGTAGCGTTCGCGCTATTGTTTAGGATGGCATCGTGTAAGCCACCACCAATAATGGAAAAATTCGCACCGTCTTCGATCAGGTTGGAATCCCCACCGATGATGGAATTGAATTCGGAACGTTCCACATTATGCAAGCCTCCGGCAATGGCGCCATACTGCGTGAACAGGAAGTTTTCATTGTCGACGAGGTTATTCTGCCCTCCGCCAATGAAACCATAGGTTCCCTCTGTGGCATTCCCTTGACCTCCGACAATTGCAGAGTATTCTTCTTCCGCAACGTTGGACCTTCCTCCGACTACGACCGTTAGGGAATCTTCGTCGAATTGACCGGCGATGTTTTGCTTTCCACCTCCGACAAATCCCCAGGGGGAAGATACCGTGTTGCTATCGCCACCCGCAATCACCGAAAGACTATCGGTAATCGAGTTAGCGTGTCCGCCACTGATTACAGAGTAATTGCCGATGGTCGAGATGGTGTTGGTGTCCCCGCCGCCGATGGTTGTCCAACGGCTTTCGGTGCTGTTTCGGAATCCACCACCGATTGTAGCGAAGAAATCCTGGTCCGGGGCCGCAGAGGGTTGGAAGATCAGGTTGCTATCGCCACCGCCGATGTTGCTGTAACTATTGTTGAGGATTTGGTTATTATAGCCGCCAGCGATGTTATCGAAATCGGCTTCGCCGTTAAAGGCGGTGCGTCCGACCTTATTCGAGTCTCCACCAACAATGGTGGTATATTCGGCTTCGACTTGGTTCCCGCGCCCACCAAGAATAGCCTCGCACTGCCGGGCCGGAGAGAGTAAATTTCCCGCACCGCCGGCAAGGACACCATAGTCGGACATGTTGGTATCGTTCAACCCTCCTCCGAGGAAGCTCCACGTCGAAAGGACGGCGTTTTGCTCTCCGCCTACGAGCGTCGCATGATGGTACTCGTTATCGATGAGGTTATTATTGCCTCCGCCAAGGAACGAGAAGCTATCTTTTTGTCCGATCACGTTGCCGCGACCACCGCTGAGAACAGCGTAGTTCGCAAGCGTGTCGACAACGTTCGTATCGCCGCCCATGATAGAGGACCATGTGGAGTGGACCGTATTATAGGTTCCACCACTGACGTTCGAATAGGTCGCGGAGCGCCCGATGGTATCCCAGGAGCCGCCAGCGATAACGGAACCTTCGGCATTGACGCCAATGTAGCTATACTCGCCAGCTCCTACTATAGAATAGTAGGCGTTGGTATCGATCTTTACGAATTCGCCAACGGAGGTACCACTTGCGTAGGCATTGATCGAGTCCGAAGCGCCGGAACCGATGAACTGTCCCTCTTTATTGAGCCAGTTATTAGCTCCGACGCCGATGAAGCTGCTGCCACCGGTCGAGGTGATGACATTGTCCGTTCCCGAACCGATTGCCGAAAGCGATCCATTAATGACGTTATCGAGACCCGACAAGATCCCTCCATCGCCGCTTTGAGTAATAACATTCCCGCGTCCACTGCCGATAAAGCCGTCGGAATTCGTGATTTTGTTACTATCGCCGCCTGCAATGGCGCTGAATCCGCCGCCCAGGATAATGGAGTTGTTTGCGCCACCACCGATAAACGATTCCAGTGCGAACGTATCGATCAGATTGCTGGCTCCTCCGCCAATCGTGGCGACCGGGGCTTTGATTGTGTTGTAAATGCCGCCTCCGAGTACATCCCCTCCGAGCACGATGGTATCGCCGATAATGGCGCCACCACCATCTGCAATGATCTTGTTGGTCAACCCACCGCCGAGGAACGAAATATCGGCAAGGGTGTCGATGAGGTTATTGTCCCCGCCAGGAATCGTAGAGAACTTTCCTTTCACCGTGTTATTGACTCCACCACCGATCGTGGCATAGCCCGGTGAAGGTGCGATCGCCTGGTTGTTGCAGCCACCGACAACGATGTTCTGGACTATCCCGCCGTCGTTGTTCGTGCCACAAGGATTCGGATTGTACATGGTCTTCCCTCCGCTTATTCCTCCCGTGCTCGATAGCATGAGGCTGTTGGACGTGGGAACCCAGATGGCGTTTACGCCATCGCCGGTGACGATATTGATATTCGTTCCAGTCCCCGTAATGGGTGCTCCATTGACCGAGATCGTCGAAACGTAGTTCATCGCCAGCTTCGAAGCGATGATAGAGCTATCCATCAGCTTATCGGACGAAATCGATCCGTTAGCAAGCTTCGTGGACGTGACCGCGTTATCGGCCAGCTTATTCGTCGTGATCGAATTGTCACTGACATTAATCGCGTAGGCCGAAGCAGTGATTTGGGAGAGCGGTCGCAGTTCCGCTCCGCCATCGACGGCGAGGCCGAGCCAGATAGGGCGGTCCATCGTCTGGGCGTCCGGCAGTGGATTGGCCGCCGAGCCGAGGAGGCAGTTGAAAACGCCAGTCGTGTCGATCGGGGTAGTCATCGCTTGCTGCCAGAGTTTTTGGGTTCCATTAGCGTCGCTGTAGAGCGTCACCGTCAGTAATCCGTTTCCGGCGAGAATGTTTCCCGCCGTTCCGGGGCCTTTGAGAACGCCCTGGTAAGAGAGCGTTCGAGGAGCGGAAACGGTGCTCGCTTGCTGGGCGCGCATCGTTTCCGGAAGGAGCAGCAATGCTGCTCCGAGTAGCAGCAAAAAGGGTTGCCGCCGCCATCGGTATGTGTTTTGTTCGTTTCATTCGAGTATTAATTTAGTTTGGTGAAACTAAATTAGACTCGCGACGGATAAAGCTGTCACCTCTAAACGCCACGAGTCTAACCGTCCGTGGATTGTAGAGTATCTGGGGCGGGCCATGTCAGTGGCTTTGCCCCTTTTTCTTTATCTCGGTTTTCTAAAAATACTCAGGGGATCGGGTTTCCACGCGGGGCAACTCGAAGCTAAGAGGACTCCTGGAAAAAGGAGACGAGTGCGGCATGCAAGCATTCGGAACAAACCTTTCGGAATAGCACAAACGAATAGCACACCGTTCACAATCGGCAATATACAAAATAATTTAGGACTTGTCAAGGCTATTTCGTGAAAATCTTAATCTTTCTTTAAAATTAATCAAAAGGCAACGTCTCATTAATATACAGATATCCCAAAACAGGACACTTATTTTCCTATTCAACTTTCTCATGTTGTTTTTGCCCATAGCTTTTAAGTAATCTAATGTTTTTATATTTTCCTGTTTTATGCCTCGGAAGCAGTGTTTGGAGTCCAACGCCATTTTAATTGAAAAAATAAAAAAATCGAGGAAATGATGAAATATTTTTGATATTTATGCGTAAGAGCGAGTTATGTCTTTGAGAAATTTAAAACAGGCCTTTTCCTTTCTGTGAGAAGAGAAAAATGAAAACGCATTGAACACACACTATAAAATTTTGGAGAGAATAGGAAATGTCAGAAAAGGTATTAGTCCTCAGCGCCGAAACTCCAAGCGGCTAAATTCGTTTTAGAGAGTCATGGCAGATTTTATGAATCCTGTTTATTCTTTTACGCCGGAAGCGTTGCAGCTTGTGGGCACGGCTCGGCTGGCTTATGTTCGGAAGGTCTATACTTATTTTTCGATTGCGGTCGCCAGTGCGATTGCCGGAGCGCTTATTGCGATGAATACCGATCTCGGTTTTTCGTTCGCTCATGCTCCGATTGTTGGGATTATCGCGTTTTTCGGAGCATTTTGGTTTGCTTCACGGAGCGCAAATAATCCGAGCCGTGCGGTTCCGACGCTTTCGGTCGCGACTTTTGTGAGCGGACTTTTTATCGCTCCCGTGCTCTATGCGATTGCGCATGGCTATGTTCGCGGCTCGAGTGTGGCGACGATTTACGATGCGCTGGTGCTTTCGGGGTCTATTTTCGCGGGTCTTACGCTTTATACGTTCGTCTCCAAGAAGGACTTTTCGTATATGGGTGCGAGCTTGATGATCGGGCTGTTTTTGCTCATCGGCGTGACGATCATAAACTTTTTTGTTCGCTCGACGACCCTGGACCTGGGACTTTCGGTCATTGGCGTTATCATCTTTTCGGGATTTATATTAGTCGATACGTCGCGCATCCTGAAGCGGGCGCATGAAGTACCTCCGACGCTTGCGGCGCTCAGCCTCTACCTCGATTTCCTGAACTTGTTCCTGATGATGTTGCGACTGCTCGGCGGCGGCCGGGACCGCAGATAGAATTCTTTATCAATTTTTTCGTTTACTCGTCATTCCCGCGAAGGCGGGAATCCAGAGATTGCGAGTCCTCCGCGCTGGATTCCCGCCTTCGCGGGAATGGCATTATAAGCAATGTCGTAGAATTCAGGGCCCTTAGCTCAGTTGGTTAGAGCAGTCGACTCATAATCGATTGGTCGCAGGTTCAAGTCCTGCAGGGCCCACAATCCTGAAGTGCGGGAGAGATGGAGTTGAAGTTTTTTTGAGAGAAATGCAACTTTCGGGGTGGTTTCCGTGTCGCTCTTAAGCTGAAGAATAGCGAATTTGCTTCAGGCTTCCGTTTCTCCATAATCATGCACCACCGTCTCCGATTTTTTCCTGCCGCGCTCGCAATGGCGCTTATAATGGTATTTTGCGTTCCCAGTGCTCAATCCCAGAATGGGAATTGGCGGAAGATTTTTCAAGCGCCAGCCGGGGATGGCTGGATCACCGCTTCGCATTTTTTCAATGCGCTTCAAGGCGTCATCGGCTTCGAATGGAACCAGCCCACGAACAATGGTGCGGTCAAATGGACGGCCGATGGCGGCAATACCTGGACAGACTCGCAGATCCCAATTTTAAGCGGCATCCACCCTATCATTACCGATATTTGGTTCAAAGATAAAGATACGGGTTGGATTACCGTCACCTGTAGCAATCTCAGTTTAACCATCACCGATCCCCGGCTCTGGAAATCGGTCGATGGCGGAAAGACGTGGAATGCGCTTCCAGGAGAAGCTTCCTGGAATTTGATAGGCCCCTCCAGCGTGTACCAAACTAACGAAGCTCTCTGTATGACCGAGCCACTCGGAGTTGGCATTTGGATTTCGACCAATGAAGGAGCAACATGGACCCAGCAGGCCACAAAGAAAAACGACCTTGATTTTAACGACGATCAGAACGGCGTTGCAACGGAGTTCAAGACGGGCGATCCGAGCACAACCTTTTTGTATTCCACGAATGGTGGATTAAGCTGGATCAATGCAGCAGGTGGTATTCAACACTTAGCATTCGGCGTCTATGCAGTGAAGCATAGCAAAGTTTATGTCTGTGCGCCCGAAGATACGATGCTGAATGCATCCTTTCAACCATCTCCCGTTCTTCGTTCCACCGATAATGGGCTATATTGGTACACTGCAATTCCGCAGCTTCCCATTCAGACAACGGGGGGAATTGCAGGAGTCGATGGGGTTATCTATGTCCAGAACAGCGGTGCTAAGAATAATACGAATCTCAAAAATCCACCCCAAGGGCTATTACGCTCCATCGATTCGGGACAGACGTGGTACAATGTAAACGGTCCAAACCAGGGCGATGGCAGTCCCTATCCCATCACCGATACACGGTTCTCTGTCGCCGGTTGTGGCGATATCGTCTTTGCCTCCGATGGCGCCGGCGGACTTTGGAAAACAATCGATGGCGGTGACAGCACGACAACCATTCCCCAATGTGTTTTTGTCGATAGCGATGTGATTCCGCCCGATACATCCATTGTTTGCGATACGGAAAAGCATATTT
>DASYAJ010000178.1:0-3154 GCA_036501405.1 Kapaibacterium sp. (SeqCode) | reverse complement strand
AAAAACGATATGGAATTTTTGCTGATGCAGAGGAAACCGGGGGGGTACAGGCAGCCAACGGAGGAACAGCGTCGGCAAAGCATGCTCACGAAAGCTGAACAGGCAGAATGGTTTCAACAAATTTGGAACCTCCGAGGTGCTTCATTGAAAAACCATCCTGCACCTTTTCCAATTGAACTAGCCTATCGGCTTATTCGAATGTTCTCTTTCGTTGGCGACACGGTTCTCGATCCTTTTTCTGGAAGTGGTTCTACGCTTATCGCTGCGCAAAAAGCAAAACGCAATGCCATCGGTATTGAGATTGACCCCGACTATATTGACAAAGCGCGAGATCGCTTTTTCAAAGAAGGCAGTCCTCTCTTCGGAGAATGGATGGTCAAAGATGTTATCATTGAATAATTACCGATGAGTAACGAAGAGATCAAAAATCGCTTTCAGGAAGCAGTCCAGTTCTTTTGGGATTCGAGGAGTACCGCACTTAACGGCCAGCGTGAGCGTGGAGTTACCGACACTGGCAACCGTGGCGCGGCAACCGCAAATCGCCAGATGAGCAAATTAGAAGAACTGATTGTATCGTCTCTCGAAGATGTCGGTCTCCACCAACATTGTTTCCGAACGCGCTCTGCCATTGAGTTACCAGGATATTATCGTCCAGAGAAGCAATGGGACCTCCTTATTGTGGACAATGGCAAATTAGTTTGCGCGCTGGAATTCAAATCGCAAGTTGGACCCTCGTTCGGGAACAATTTCAATAATCGTGTGGAGGAAGCTATTGGAAGCGCGTCCGATATTTGGGTGGCTTATCGTGAAGGACGATTCGGAACCCATCGTCCACTACTCGGATATTTCTTCCTGTTAGAAGATTGTCCTGCCGTTCATAACGTGGTATCCGTTCGTCAACCTCATTTTCCAATTGACCCTATCTTCAAAGAGACGAGTTATGGTCGGCGCTATCAGATATTATGTGAGCGACTCTTATTGGAGCGGATCTACGATACTGCGTGTCTTGCCTTAGCAACAAACGCAATCCCGACGGCGGTACAGCAGCCTTCGGAAGAACTCACCATCGTGAAATTTGTCGCTCAAATCCGTGCTTCCGTTGAGGCATATGTAAGAGGTCGCTGAAAAAATTAAAACTAATCCGCGCGGATGTAGGGTCGTATCAAAATCCGTAAAGCCCTGCACGCGCAACGTGAGCAGGATTTAGCTCCCATAGGCTTCGCAGCATTTGAAGCCGCTTACAAAGCATTGACGGAAAAAATATTCTGTCGTCCCTTCGCGACTCTGACACTTAAAAAAATCGAGAACCCAGGGGGTTCCATGCCGAGCTGTCGGTACATTGCCCTTTCAGGGCAGCTACGTTTCAGGAGCGTGTTTGACCCGCCATGCGTTATCTGTCTCCATAAACTTTAAATATCTATGATCGCATTTCTTGGCACCGGCCTGCTCGGCTCGAATTGGGTTCGAAACTTGAGAACAAAAGGTGAAGACCTTCACGTCTGGAACCGCACCGGTTCCAAAGCGAAGGCATTGGAATCTGTCGGCGCGAAAGCATTCCCTACCCCGGCCGAAGCGGTGAAGGGGGCAGACCGAATTCATATCGCAGTCTATGACGATACGGTCGTTGATTCGATTCTCGCCGAAGCCGCTCCCGCGCTCGAAAAAAACGTCATCATTATCGACCACACCACGACGACTGCAAACGGCGCACGGAAACGGACTGCATATTGGCAAACGCATGGCATCCGCTATATTCATGCTCCCGTTTTCATGGGGCCTCAAAATGCGCTGGAAAGTACCGGCACGATGCTCATTTCCGGCGATCAACGCATCATCCAAACGATCGAGACCGATTTAAAAAAAATGACGGGACGCTTAGAAAATCTCGGTGAGGACCCTGGCATGGCAGCATCGTATAAACTGCTTGGGAATCATTTATTCCTTTCTGTCGCGGCCGGGATCGGCGATACGTTCACGCTCGGGAAATCGCTCGGCATTTCGCGCGACGATATTCGTGGCTTTATCGACATGATGGGTTCCACACCGATGAAAGCCCGCGTGGACCGCCTGCTGCTCGGCAATTATGATAATCCAAGTTGGACACTCTCGATGGCCCGCAAAGATGCTCGACTCATGACCGAAGAAACGGAACGCGCAGGCAATAAATTGGACGTGCTGCCTTCGTTCGGCGCCCACATGGATGCGCTCATCGAACAGAATATGGGCGAGCAGGATTGGACGATCGTGGTGAAAGAGGCAGTCTCGGAATAAAGAGAGATTCTATAAGTCTTCCGGTTTCAATCCGGTATGGTCTCGCAACACGCGCAAGCATTTTAGGACCTATTTCATCTCGATCGTGAAATGCAAAAACATAATCTGGAAAACCAGGACGTTCCAAAATTTTGTGAGAGCCGCCTCTGGTACGTTTGATATGCCATCCGATACGTAAGTGCATCGAGAACTCGTTTTGCTTTTGTCGATGCCCAGGAACTCATGTGGTGAGAAAGGTTACATCAGTGAGACCGGGTTGTGCTTCACCATGCTCCAATCGGTCTGCAACAGTAAAGAGCGCCAGCGCTTTGGCATGTGCCATAGCTTCGTCCGGATTTTTTCCATACGCCATTACGCCCGGTAATTCCACAATCTCGGCGATCCAGCGGCAATCTTCCTCACGCTCGTATTCAATGGTAAACCTCATACTATTATGAGCAGCATGCACGGATAGTTCGTTCCTTTTCATCGAATCACTTTCCTGCATACGCTCCCTTCGCCGCCTTCACAAAGGCACGGGCGTTTTCAGGATCGACTTCCGGCGTGATGCCGTGGCCGAGATTGAAAATATGCCCTTGCGGTTCCTTCATCCGTTTCGCAATCGCGCGCACTTTTTCTTCGATTACTTCTTCCGTCGCATACAGCACTGTCGGATCGAGGTTCCCTTGCAGCGCGACGTGGCCATCCATGAGCGCCTTCACTTCCGAAATATCGATCGTCCAATCGAGCCCAATGACATCGCAGCCCGACATCGCGATTTCGGTCAGGGAATGATTCGCGCCCTTGCAAAAAAGGATGATGGGAGCTTTTTTCCCGTCCGGTCCCGCTTTAATACCCTGCTTCACAAGCTGGACAATTTCGATGAGATATGGCAAAGCAAACT
>DASYAJ010000177.1:0-2966 GCA_036501405.1 Kapaibacterium sp. (SeqCode) | reverse complement strand
ACTTCGATCTATCTCACGGCGAAGGCGAACAGGACAATCCCCTTCGATACGTCCTTGTGGGATGCGTCGGACTCCTCTTCGCCGTCGCTTGCCTGCTTGGACTCGTTACTCCTGTCGTCCGATTCTACGGCGGACGGTCCGGATACGATCTCCGTGTGTCACGACGTAAAGAGCAATCTCTTTTTCATCGACCTTCGGCTTTCAGCCCGTACTCGGACAAAAGCGCAGGCGTTCGTCATGTATGACTCGATCATTCACGAGCGGGACTCGACAACGGTAACGATTCCTGCCTCTCAATCTTTCGGCGAAAAGGCACTTCAAGTTCTGGAATTCGTCGGAGTCGCCGCCATCGGAGTCCTTTTCGGACTCTTAGCCCATCTGTAGGATGCCCACTGAACCGCCAGAAGTCGTTTAATTTCGTTTAACTAACCCAAGAGAGTACATTCGGACATGTTCGAAGTTCGGAACGCCCTGAAAGCCTCCTTTGAAACGATCGATAATCTCGAAGTTATCAGTTCGTCCTGGAAAACGGCGCGGCAAGAATTGCCGCTCCCGGCAATCGTTGTCGATCTTGAGAGTGTCTTTCCGGGAACAACGCTCGAATCGGGCGAAGTAGAGACCCGCCAGCATACGATTCCATGCTCGCTGCACGTCCCGCTCAATCAAAGCGATGACGACGCCGAAGCCGCGTTGGAATCTTTAATGGAATCAGTCGAAGATTCCATCGCATTGGTCTATGGGAATCAATATGCGATCAATGACTGGTTCCCGCATGTCGTGCTGTGGGGTAACGGCCAAGCTCTTTGCGGCGCATTCTCAATCGTAATCGAAATATAATGAGAATCAGAATAAAGTTTACCGGAAAGAATCGCGAGGCGGAGTTCGATGACGATAGCTCGTTCTCGCTCAACATCCCGACTGGCGATAAATGGGCGGACCAGATCGTAAAATCATTCGCCGGTCTCAGCTCGCATCTTTCGGCGATCAATGCCGCGCCAATGCCCTTCGATCCGTTCCTGCTTGCAACGCTCGCGGGAAGGAAAAACGGCTATCACTCCACAGCGATCCATATTAAGAAGGCGATGTGCGTGGGTGCGGGCTACGACGGCGACCCGCAACTGCTCGAATGGCTTGCGAATATCGAGACCGAGCGCGGACTCGACGCCCTCTTTCAGGACACCGCGCTCGACATGGAAACCTATGGCAACCAATTCGTCGAAGTGCGCGGTGGGTTGGGCGTATGGGCGCTCTATCACATGCCCGCTTCAAAGTGCCGCGTAATCCTTCCCCAGATCGACGCGACCGGAGCGGCCATCATTCCTGAGCAAATCCTTCAATTCGAATATGTCGTG
Source organism: Kapaibacterium sp. (SeqCode) (assembly GCA_036501405.1). GTDB lineage: Bacteria > Bacteroidota > Ignavibacteria > Palsa-1295 > Palsa-1295 > PALSA-1295. The sequence continues at coordinate 1,614 of DASYAJ010000177.1, read as the reverse complement.
CGCGATACCGGCCAGTTCTGGCGTCTCATCCCAACCTACTTCGATCTATTCAAAGCCGGGATGCTGACGGGCGTTCGACAAATGCGGCTCGGGTCCATCACTGGTAACTATTGGTACGGGGAACCGGAATATCTTTCGGCGGGCGATCTACTCCTGACGAATATCTCGATCGTCGATTATGTAAAGAAGCTCTTCGAGCAGGGAACGCTTTCCGATATGCTGCTGCTCGGCAAAGGAACGAATCTCTCCAAAAAAACGCGAAACGCCTTTAGGAACTTCTGGACAGCCAGTCAAACCGGAATTAAAAACGCGCATCGGATCGGGTTCCTGCAAGTGGGCGAAGGCGAGGACATTACGGTGAATAAGCTGAACGCCGCAATCGATTCCTCCTTCTCAGAGCAGCGCAAAGACAATAGGGATGAAATTGTCGCGGCCCACATGGTACCCCCGCGCGTCGTAGGAATAATTACAGCCGGTTCCATGGGCGGCGGCGGCGAAGTCGAAGGGCAGTTAAAAGTTCTCAAGATGTCGCTCATCGATCCGCGCCAAAAATACTACGAAGCGCAATGGAAGCAACTCTTCCGGGACATGGGCGCTCCGATGTGGCAGACCTTCGTGTTCAAGCCGCTCGACGTCACAGCCGGTTCCCGCGACGTGCCCGCGCTTTCGCAAGCCGTGCAAGCCGGGTGGCTCTCTGCGCAGGAAGCGTTGCAGGTTTGGGAGACCGAGAAGTCCGCCGACTCAGAGGCCGTGCGACTCGGCGCCGCGCTTCGTAACTTTAGGAAGGAGCTACGCGGTGGGTAACGGATACAACCTCGAAAAGCGCGAGCAAGCGCAGAACCTTTATGTCGTTCGCGGTATCACGCGGCTCGCCATGATTGAATCGCTCACCGGCGTGAGCCGACGAACGCTCTCCGATTGGAAGGAAAAATACGATTGGGAGAAGAAGCGCGCCGATTATATCTCCCAGCCCGAAGAGATCAACATTCGGCTGAAGCGTGTCGTGAATACGCTGCTCGATGACATCGATGAAATACTCGATACCAAAGACACGCTGAAGCAAACGGGCAAGAAAGACGACGAAGAAATTCCGTTCCTTGGCGTCGGAGAAAAAGTTTCCGAACTCGGCAAAGTGGTCCACATGCTCGCGAAGATCGACGGCATGTTCTATTCCAAGGGCGTCATGCTAAGATTCCTTGACCTCTTCACGGAGTTTGCGGCAACGCAGAACGAACCGGCTTTCATCAAATCGCTCGGAAAGCTCGCGCCGCGATTCATCGATTATATGGAGGTCGAGCTTCGATGAGCGCCAATACTCTGCGGCAGTTCCGCGCGCGGCCCAAGCGACTCAATCCGAAAGAGTACGAGGCCGCGAAAGATGCTTACCTTAAAAAGCTCGAAGCCGTCGCGCGATTTGCCGACAGCGATTCGAACCGCGAGGACCGCGTTCGCAAAGGTTCCGAAGATGCGTTCTATTTCGCAAGAACTTATTTATCGCATTATTTCGAAACGCCGTCGCAGGCGGAATATCATCCTGAGATCGTAGCGGCCTGCCAGATCGAAGAGCAGCCGCAAACGATCACTGGGCCGCGCGGCGGAGCCAAGAGCACTATC
>DASYAJ010000176.1:0-6881 GCA_036501405.1 Kapaibacterium sp. (SeqCode) | reverse complement strand
GAGAACCAGAAAATCAACTGGCAGCCGCCCGAAATTCGCGATGGCCGGTTTGGGAACTGGCTGGTGGAACTAAAAGACTGGGGACTTTCGCGCGAACGATTTTGGGGAACGCCGCTGCCGATCTGGATTTGCCAGAAATGCCAACAACAAAAATGTGTTGGAGCATTCAGTGATTTTAAGGAAGCCCACAATGTAAAAGCGGATTTCGACCCGCATAAACCACAAGTTGATGAAATTACTTTCATCTGCGATTGTGGTGGAACGATGCATCGCACGCCCGAAGTCATCGATGTCTGGTTCGATTCGGGTTCCATGCCATTTGCACAGCGGCATTATCCGTTTGAGAATAAAGAACAATTCGAGGCGAGTTACCCTGCCGATTACATCAACGAAGGTGTCGATCAGACGCGCGGGTGGTTTTACACGCTGCACGCAATCAACACGTTTCTTTTTGGCGAGCGCGCGTTCAAGAATGTGATTGTCAACGACATGCTGCTCGATAAAAAAGGGCAGAAGATGTCGAAGTCGAAGGGCAATATCGTCAATCCGTTCGACGTGATGTCGAAGCATGGCGCGGACGCAACGCGCTGGTATCTGCTCTCCGCTGCGGTTCCGTGGAAGCCTCGCTCCTTCAATGAGGACGATCTCGGTGAGCTGGAACGAAAACTATTCGGAACGCTCACGAATACCTACGGATTTTTTGCGCTCTATGCAAATATCGATGGGTATAACCACCCCCTAACCCCCGCCTTGAAAAGGCGGGGGGATCTTCCTGAAATCGATCGATGGATTTTATCGAAATTAAATTCCCTTGTTCACCAATGCCGCGCCGATTTGGATGCGTATGAATTGACGCGGCCCTCGCGCGCCATTCAGGAATTCGTCACGGAACAACTTTCGAATTGGTATATCCGCCGCAATCGCCGCCGCTTCTGGAAGGGAGAAAAGAGCGCCGACGGTTCGCCTGGACCAGACAAACAATCGGCTTACGATACGCTCTACGAATGCCTCATTACTGTCTCGAAGCTTGCCGCTCCTATTGCTCCGTTTTTTTCGGATTGGCTCTATCAGGCGCTCGGCGGAGAAAAAGATTCCGTGCATCTCACCGATTATCCAAAAGTGAACGAGGCACTGATCGATCTGGCGCTGGAACGGCGTATGGCATCGGCGCAGGTGATTTCTTCGCTCGTTCGGCAAATGCGTGAGCGCGCTAAGCTGCGGGTACGGCAGCCGCTTTCGAAAATTTTAATTCCGGTTTCGAATCGTTCCGAGATCGCAGAGCTTCGGAAGGTGGAGGACGTCATTCGCGAGGAAGTGAACGTGAAGCATGTCGATTATGTCGAGTCCGGCGATAGCGATGTGATTAAGCTGAAAGCAAAAGCGAATTTCAAAACGCTGGGAGCGAAACTGGGCAAAGCGATGAAGCCTGTCGCGGCGCGCATTGGGAAGCTTTCACAGGAAGAGATCCGCACATTCCAATCGACGGGCGATTTGATATTAGAAGAGGATGGAACGAATGTTACGCTCGAACGCGGCGATCTGGAAATTATTGCGGAGGATGTCGAAGGTTGGCTTGTTTCGAGCGAAGGCGGAATTACGGTCGCGCTCGATACAGCGATGACTCCGGCGCTGGAACGCGAAGGCATGGCGCGGGAATTTGTCAATCGCATTCAAAATCTGCGAAAAGATTCCGGCTTCGATGTGACCGATCGCATCTCTATCTTCGCCTCCTCGAACTCGGATGCAATTTTAGACGCGGTGCGCGAGCATACGTCGTTCATTCAGCAGGAGACGCTGGCGGAAGCCGTTACACTCGATGGCGAAGCTGGCGCCGAAAGCACGCCGTTCGATATTTTGGGACATGAGGTTTCTGTGCGATTGACGAAAATTCGGTAAACTCGAACTATACAACATCCTTTAGCTTGTTCTCATCCCATGGGAGAAATGGCGCAGGCTGAAGCTTCGCGTCATCCAGAATTTCCTACGTGCCGCTCAATCCCTTCTTCAAGGTATTGTTTTGCGAGCAGTTCGACGGGAATGTTTTCCTTTCTGGCTCTGGATTCGAGACGATGAAGCGTTGAGACTGGAATAGCGACATGCTCTTGTTTTTCGCGGCGTTTTGCTTCATCCGGAATTTCGGCCTTGCGAGAAAAATCGTATACTATTTTTCCCTTGTAGAGATCGGAGATGGGAAAGATAAGGTCGAAATCGCCCCACATCAAATCTCCATCCACCAAACGGAAATTTTTAAATTCCTCCAGATTCCAATACTTTGTGATCCACGGACGCGGTGCATCGCGGAGATAATCGTGAAAATCGACTTCACGGACCGTTCCATCGCTAAAAGTGAGGCGCAATCGGTAGCCACCGATATACTCCCCTTCTTCAACATCGATAATAGGCCCTTCGGCAGGCTTCATATCATGGATAATGTTCATCGAATCCTCCGTGTAATGCGTTGAGGCGCCGGGGCAATCCCGCTTTGCTTAAATTCGTTCCAAATGCGAACGATATTTTCAACTTCATGCTCCACGAGCGTTTCGAAATCCTTCTGCTTTTGCGGTTGCAATGGCGCTCTATTTTTTATGGTAACGTAACGTATCTTAATTTCTCCGTTTTCAATTGTGATTTCCGCCTTTGTTTCCTTCCCTTCGCAACGGCCATGCACATGAATAGGCATGTGATCGCAGGCAAAGAACGATACGTTGATTCCGAGATACTCGTAAAGCTTCGGCATTAAACTAAAAGCTCACCATACGGATAGAAGTTCCTATCCCGGCGCCACAGCCTAAGCACCACATGGTGCAATTCATTCTGCTTCAGCCGTTTCGAGAACTTCGATTCCTGCGCACTTGCATGCTGCGATGCGCAACGGTTCAAATCGAACGGTCACATACAAAGGCGCGAGTATTCGTTGAAGTTCCACTTTGGAGTTCCTTGAATGAGGTGTAGAGCGCTTCGTCGAAATTATCGATCGAAAATTCAAAAATTCAGGACGTCCGATTTTTCTTCGTATATTGCTTTTGCCCTGATGGGCACCTCTATCAATTACGAATGAAGAAACACGAACAACAAATGCTAAAGTATAAATCTGGATGTTTTCTTTGGGATTTAGGAACGATGAATTATGAACAGCGTGAATGCGAATGCAATTCGTTTTCGATAGATTTGATGAATTCTGAATTCCCCCCGCACGGATTTTTGGAAAAGCGAGAGATAAAATGAAACAATCGGCCTCTGGAGCTATCGCCTTTTCGAAAATCTTTCGGGGAAAGCCGATCCTAAGGATTCTTTCCGGCAATGGCGTGTTTTGACTCATCTATTTTAAAATAGCGGTCCGAAGTGGCCGTTCCTTCACGTAGCCACACCATCATGGCAAAAGCAAAGCAAACCAAGCGGCCGGCATCGAAACCGGCCAAACGTTCTCCAGCAAAGGCTTCTTCGAAAGCGACTTCGCAGGCTTCGACTAAAGCGAAGCCTGCGAAAAAGTTAGCGGCGAAAAAACCAGCGGCGAAAAAATTGGCTGTAAAATCCGCTGGTGGCGCAAAGCCAGCCGCAAGATCGGCTGCAAAGGCCGCAGCGAAGAAGCCGGCTGTGAAAAAGCTGGCAGCGAAGAAGCCGGCTGTGAAAAAGCTGGCTGCAAAGAAACCCGCTGTGAAAAAGCTGGCAGCGAAGCAGTCTGCGACGAAATCCGTGAAGAGCGCGAAGAGATCGGCGCCGACTCCCAAACAATCGGCATCGAAATCTTCAAAATCTCCATCGAAACCGAACGCTTCGTCCGGTTCCGGTTCGAAAATTGCGATGAGCGCCGGAGTGTCCGCAAAATCGACCAAGCCGATGCCTGGGGCGACGCGGGACACGAAACAATTTTTAAAGAATCCTCCTCGACCGACACAACGAGCCATGCCAACAACTCCAAATCCGAATGTCAATATAGCTCCCGGCGGCGGAGTCGTCCAGCCGGCCACGCGCACTGCCCCCGAAATGCGGCTTCGCGCCGATGACGCCGAAATCCTTGCGAGTGCCAAAGAACGCTACGGCCGCAAGGATCTCGATCAGTTCCGGAAGATCATCATAGAGCAGGTGCAGGAAGCGCGCGAAGAGTTCGAAATTCTGAGCCAGAATATTCTCGATACCTCCGGCGAATTCGAAGCCGATAACCAGACCTATTCGCTCCACACTGCCGAGCAAGGAACGGATGCGATCGAACGCGAAAAAACCTTTCTCCATGCGCAGCGCACCAGCGACTACATCAAGAAATTGGACGAAGCGCTGGAACGGATCGATCGGGGGACCTACGGCATCTGCGTTGTTTGCGGTGGCTTGATCGAGAAGCAGCGATTGCAGGCTGTGCCGATCACGCAGAAGCATGTCGATTGCAAAAATAAGACGCAACCCCGGAAGCCTTTATCGAGCGGCGGGTTCCGCGAGATGGAAGAACCGCTTCCGAATGTCGAATAACGATGGCCGGAATCGTTACCACCTATAAGAGTTACCGATGATCGTTCTCTGGATTAGCCTGTTTGTCGTTCTTTTCGATCAGCTCACAAAGCTGATGGTGAAAGGGACGCCGTGGCATTGGCTGCCGTTCGAAGGTATGCCGTATGGCCATTCGATCCCTTTGATCGACGATATTGTTCGCATTACATTCATCGAAAATCCAGGAATTGCTTTCGGAATTAATATTCCGGGATTGAAAGTATTCTTCTCGGTCTTTTCGATTGTGGCTTCCGTTGCGATTTTGTGGTATTTGAAACGGAACATCGAGAAATTAAGCGGCGGGGAACGCATTGCACTTGCACTGATCCTCGGTGGCGCCGTCGGGAATTTGATCGACCGCGTATTCTACGGACTGTTTTTTCACGAAGGGCCGCTGTTCTATGGACGGGTCGTCGATTTCATCGATTGCGGGCTACACCGAAATATGTTCCCCGTGTTCAACGTAGCCGATTCTGCGGTGACGATCGGCGTCTCGCTGCTCGTCATCATCCTGATGCGCCATAAACAGCCGAATGTGGTTGTGGACGATACGACGCTTCACCTGACCGGCCAAATCGATCCCTCGCATATCGATGGCGTGGAGCGCAATACAACGACGGTACCGGAGCAGCGAATTGTATGAGTGCGCCGGAACATTCCGGTTCCTCGCATGTGCTGCATATTTCGGTGCCGAAGAACGAGGGTCCGGAACGGGTCGACCAGTATCTGGCTCGCGTGATTGCGAATAGTTCCAGATCGAAAGTCCAGAATGCCATCGCGGCCGGAGCCGTTCTGGTGAACGGCAAACCGCTCGTGCGTCCATCGTATAAAGTTCGCGGCGGCGATAACTTCGAGATTACGGTTCCCCGCCCGGAGCCGATGCATGCCGAAGCGGAAGATATTGCGCTCGACATTGTTTTCGAGGACGACGTGATCATCATTATCAATAAACTGGCGGGCATGGTGGTGCATCCAGCACATGGCTCACGGTCGGGAACATTGGTGAATGCGCTGCTGCACCATATCAAAGAGTTCCGGAAGGATCATCCTTCTGGCGATCCGAACAGGCCGGGAATCGTTCACCGGCTCGATAAAGATACATCCGGGCTTTTGGTCGTCGCGAAGACCGAAGAAGCCCATCGGAATCTTTCACGGCAGTTTTTTCATCACACCGCACAACGGATCTACAATGCGATTGTGTGGGGAACGTTCAAGGAACGATCGGGACATATTGAAAATCTGATCGGGCGACATCCACGGGATCGGAAGAAATTCGCTGTCATCAATGAACCGCCATTCTATCTGAAGGAGAAAGACGGCGGAGGCGGAAAGCTTGCCATCACCGACTACATGGTGCTTGAAGAGTTCCAAGGGTTTTCTTTGGTGGAACTACGACTCCAAACGGGACGTACGCATCAGATTCGGGTTCACATGCAGCATGCCGGACATCCTGTTTTTGGCGACGAACCGTATGGTGGAAGAGCAATGAATGTCATGCGGCAGGATATCCCGCAATGGCGCTCGAAAGTAGAACACCTGCTTGGGCAGTTGCCACGGCAGGCGCTGAATGCGAGGACGCTCAGGATTCATCATCCTGGAACCGGCGAGCTTATGGAATGGACGGTTGAACTGCCGGAGGATATGCGAACAGTGATCGACGAGATGAAGCAACTCGATGCTTAAAGCTCATTGATGATCCCCCACTCTTTCTCGGTCACTGGCGTAATCGAAAATCGAGAACCTTTTTGAAGAATACCCATCTTTTCAAGGCCTTTAGTCTTGCGAAGTTCCGCGAGCGTGATCGGCCGCTTCAGATGCTTTACGTATGTTACTTCCACACACATCCAGATCGGATTCGCAGGAGTCGATTTTGGGTCGTAATGGCTGTCCTTCGGGTCGAGCGCGGTTTCGTCCGCGATGGGTGCGCTGGCTACTTCACAGATTCCAACGATAGCCGGTTCTGCGGTATTCGAATGATAGAAAAATCCTTTGTCACCGAGCTTCATTTGATCGCGCATATAGTTCCGCACCTGATAGTTCCGAACGCCGGTCCAGGCGGTCGTGCCATCGCGTTTGAGATTGTCGATGGAATAGGATTCAGCGTCGGTTTTAAGAAGCCAATATTGCATGAGCGATAAAAATAAATGAGCGGATGAGTAACGAGATTTTTTCAGGAACATTCCTTCTCCCGATTGCCTATCGTTAACGAATGTATATTCCACCCTATCGAAATCTATTCGAGACTGGCGAGCTGGCGCGGCGTTCGGAGCAGCTTACAGCCATGCTTGCTTCGTGCAACATTTGTCCGCTCGATTGTCAGGTGAATCGGCTGGAAGGAGAAATATCCCGGTGTTACTCCGGGCGGCTGCCGATTGTTTCTTCTTATTGTCCGCACTTTGGCG